>WFYK01000022.1 GCA_015490105.1 Aquificaceae bacterium
CTATATGACGCAGGGCTTTAACCGCAAAGACTTTAGATCCTACATCGTCTGCTTCGGAGGCTAAAATTGTGGACACATCCCCGAGAGCTTTAGCTTTGTAGTATAGGTAAGGGGCTTTCAGAGGAGCACCCCTTTTAAAGGCTTTATTCAGGGCATCTCTAACTTCTTCTATGCCTTGGGAAACCAAAAAAGCGAAACTTAGACTAAAACTTAGAAGGATTAGCAAAGGTATGCTTCTTCTCATTCTCTTCCCTCCCGTGATGATATTTTAAAGTATCGGCAAGCCGAAGTAAGGGTTTTATAGATAGTTTCTTACAATAAGCTCACAGTAATTTTTCCTTTTATGAGAGATGCAGTTTATGGGCCTATTTGCTCTAACCTTCTCTATTAAGTATCCTTTATACAAGCTTTTTACAAACTCTGTATCAGAGTTAGATAGCATAACGTAGCATCCTTTCTTGTCAAGTTCTGTAAAAACGTCTGCGAGTTCTTCTTGATCCCTCAAACTAAAGCCATTTTTCGCATATTCTGTGAAATTTGCAGTTTTGCTAACCGGTGCATAGGGCGGATCCAAATAAACAAAATCCCCCTCTTTAGCGGTTTTCAAGGTTTCTTTATAATCCCCGTAGACTATCTTTACGTTTGCACTTCTTAAGTATTCACTGACCACTCTTAAATTTTCTTCATCACAGATTTTAGGGTTCTTGTATCTACCGAAGGGAACGTTGAACTCCCCTTTTGAATTTACCCTCCACAAACCGTTGTAACAAGTTCTATTTAAGTAAATAAATCTGCTGGCTCTCTCTACCGGATCCAAGGTGTTGGGATCTAAAGACCTTATCGCGTAATAGTAGTCCTTTTCATTCTTATGCTTCTTCAAACTTGCGATGAGTTCTTCTACTTTATCCCTTATTACAAGGTAGGCGTTTATAAGATCATAGTTTACGTCACCTATTACCGCTTTCTCCGGCATTAGTTCAAAAAGGAGTGCGCCACCACCTACGAAAGGCTCATAGTAGGTGTCAAATTTTTCAGGAACCCTTTTTATAAGCTCATGGATTATCTGTCTTTTGCCTCCTGCCCACTTTACGAAAGGCTTGGGCTTGATTGCTTTTTTAAATAGCAGACCCATGTCCTTTATAGTATTAACATACCATCACCGTAGCTGTAAAACCTGTAGCGTTCTTTGACCGCAATTTCGTAAGCTTTAAGGATAAATTCTTTTCCTGCAAAAGCACTAACGAGAACGAGAAGAGAAGATCTCGGCAAATGGAAGTTTGTAATCATTGCATCCACTACCTTGAATCTGTAGCCTGGATATATGTATAGGTCAGTATAGCCCTTGAAAGGTTCAAAGTCCGCGGTTTCTAAAGCTCTCACAACAGTAGTTCCTACCGCAATTACTCTCTTTCCCTCCTTTTTCGTTAACTTAATTAAATCCACCGTTTCCTTGGGAACCTCTACAAATTCTGGATCTACCCTGTGATCTTCTACCCTCTCCGCTTTCATAGGTTTAAAGGTCCCATAGGAAACATGGAGTGTTACGAAAGCTTTCCTTATCCCGTAGTCTTCGAGTTTTTTTAGAAGTTCCTCGGAAAAGTGGAGAGAAGCTGTAGGTGATGCAACAGCTCCTTCCTTCTTAGCAAATACAGTCTGGTAAAGTTCCCTGTCTATTGGTTCTTCGTCTCTCTCAAGATATGGAGGTATGGGTATCTTCCCGTACTTTTTAAGAAGTTCATTTGGGTTTTCACCTAAGAGTTCCACTTCAAAGGTAGCTTCAGATATATGCTTTTTGACTTCTATGTGAAAATCCTCTCCGACCTCAAGTATAAGCCCTTCTTTTATCTTTTTACCTCCCAAGAGGGCCTTCCATCGGTTCTCTCCGAGGTAATCTGTAAGTAAAACCTCCACCTTTCCACCCGTGGGTTTTCTTGCAAAAAGCCGTGCGGGGATTACCTTCGTGTCATTAAAGACAAGTAGGTCACCCTCCTCTAAGTAGAGGGGCAAGTTCCAAAAAATATCGTGTTTTATGGATTTGTCTTTACGATTTAAAATCATCAACCTCGCGTTGTGGCGTGGAACGATCGGATACTTAGCTATAAGCTCTTTGGGAAGTTCGTAGTCAAAGTCTTCGGGTTTCATTCACCTCTTAAGTTTAGCTTTATCAGTATGGGCGCCAGTAAGGTAGTTACCGCAACCACGAAAACAACAACCGCATAGCCCACACTATCTATAGCGTTAAAGCTCCTACCAAACTCCGCGAAGATAAGTCCCACCTCTCCGCGGGGCATCATAGATAGTCCTATACTCATGCGTTCTCTGAAGGACCCCGGAACAACGAATCCCGCTAAGACCTTACCCGCTATAGCTACCACTATGAGGGAAAGGGAGAAAGCCCAAAATTCTCCCGAAGAAAAGTCTATAGCTTTGAGATTCAAAGCAAGACCAACAGAAACGAAAAATATAGGTGCCATAATGTTCACCAAAGGTCCTATACCTTCTTCCACCTTGTGAACTATCCTGTCGTTCAGCTGAAGGAAGGCCGCAAACGGGAGGGCAAACCTCCTCGATAAGGCCAATCCCGCTGTAAAAGCCCCCAGTATCTCTGGAGAACCCACCTTGTAGGCTGCGTATCCTACTCCGAGGATCAGAGACAAGATAGTAGCGGGTATAACCTCAGGTTCATTCAGCTTATCAACGATGTAAGAGAGGATCTTTGCAAGGGCTCTTGCAATTATAGGAGCTACCACGAAAAAGATAGCTATATGGGTCATCAAGCTCGTCGTGGCTTCCCAGTTTACCTCCTGGGTTTTGGAAAACTCGTAGAGGGCTGCGAGTATAACTACGCCTAAAACGTCGTCGAGGACCGCAGCACCGAGAACTATTTGGGCAAAGCGGGCTTTGTGTTTGTTGAGATCCGTTAAAACCCTCACCGTTATACCTATACTCGTTGCGGTCATGGCACCCCCTATAAAGAGGGCGCTGATGAGGGGAAGATCGAATATGTAGTAGGAGATAACGAACCCTCCCGCAAAGGGAAGCAAAGCACCTACTATCGCTACCAGGGTGGACCATATCCCTACCCGGATCAGCATATGAAGATCCGCTTCGAGACCGACTTCAAACAACAGCAAAATGACACCGAGTTCCGCAAGAACCTTTATAGCTTCACTTAGGGGAATTATTCCGAGAACACTTTGGCCTAAAATTACGCCCGCAAACACCTCACCTAAAACCGCGGGTATGCCGAGTCTCTTAAACAGGGTTCCGAATACCCTTCCCGCCAGAAGGATTATGGCTATGTGAAGGAATAGGGTGTGAATGTCTACCGCGGGTGCACTGTTTTCTATCCCTCCAGCCGCCGCCATAGGCCCTATTTTAACCTCTTTCTCCGAAAAGTAGAGTTCCTATTCTTACTATGGTTGCACCTTCCTCTACAGCGACTTCAAAATCCGAAGACATACCCATGGAAAGGTGAGGAAGAGACACACCGAATTTTTCTTCAAGTTTTTCTTTAAATTCTCTCATCTTTGCAAAGTAGGGGCGCACCTTTTCAGGATCTTCCTCGTAAGGAGGTATGCACATAAGTCCCAAGACTTCGAGATCCTTTGCATTTAAAACCTTTTCAAAGAAAGCCTCGAGATCTTCCGGTTTTACACCTCCTTTTGTTTCCTCGTTTCCTACATTTACCTCTATAAGGACATTAGCCTTTATTCCTAAGCGGGAAGCTCTTTTTTTGAGTTCCTCAAGCAGGGAATCTCTATCTAAGGAATGTATGAGCTTAACCTTGTCTATTATGTATTTGACCTTGTTAGATTGAAGCCTACCTATGAAGTGCCACTCTATGGAAAGACCTGAAAGATCCTCGTATTTTTTCAAGAACTCTTGAACCCTATTCTCCCCGAAGACTTTAAGTCCGCACTCGTAGAACCTCTTTATTACATTGGGCGGAACGGTTTTGGTAGCACCTAAGAGTGTAACTTCTTCCTTCTTTCTGCCGGCCCTTTGACAGGCCTTTTCGATCCTTTCCAGAACCTCCTCCAACTTCCTACACGCTTCCATGTTTTCAAATTTTAAGGTCTTTTACCCAGTTCCAGTTCTCTCTGAACCATTCCACCGTTCTTTTTACCCCTTCCTCCAGAGAAACTTCCGGTTTCCAACCGAGTAGGCTTTTAGCTTTCTCTATATGAGCCCACGTTTTTTTCATATCCGCTTTGTGAAAATCCTTGTAAACGACTTTGGGATCTTTATGGGTATGCACACGGATGAGATCTATCAGATAATTTAAGGATTTAGGGTTGTCGTTCCCGAGGTTTATCACGTTAAAGCCACAGAGATTCAGTGCTTTTATAGTCCCACGTGCTATGTCGTCTATGTAGGTAAAATCTCTCTCTTGGGTCCCGTCTCCGAAAACTTCAAAGGGTTCTCCCTTTAGTGTCTTGTATATAAATCTGAAAACGCTCATATCAGGCCTTCCCGCGGGGCCGTATACGGTGAAGTATCTGAGGACGGTCACGTTAAAGCGGTAAAGGTAGTGGTAGGTATAACATAGAGCTTCCGCACCCTTCTTGGTGGCAGCGTATGGAGATATGGGTGTGTTTACAGGAAGATCTTCCTTGAAAGGAGGCTCCGATCCAGCATAAAGGGACGAGGTGGAGGCTTGAATAAGGGTCTGAACACCGTATTTTTTCATAAGCTCTAAAACATTTAGGGTCCCTTTTACATTAGTATCTACATAAACCCAAGGGTTTTCTATAGACGCTCTTACTCCCGCCCTTGCAGCTTCGTTTATAACCGCATCAAAATGGTGCTTTTTAAAAATCTCCTCCAAAGAGATGAAATCGGATATATCCACAAGATGGAAGGTAAAGCCTTCAAATTTTTCAAGATCCCGGATACGCCACTCTTTGAGGCGCGGATCGTAGTAATGGTTCAGGTTGTCCACACCCACTACCGTGTGTCCCTCTTGAAGCAGGAGGTGAGCCACGCGCCAACCTATGAAACCCGCACAGCCTGTGATCAGGATCTTCAAGGCGTATAGTAGTATAATTTTTTCTACAGCCGGAGTGGCGGAACTGGCAGACGCGCCGTCTTGAGGGGACGGTGCCCTTTACGGGCGTGCGGGTTCGACTCCCGCCTCCGGCACCAAAAATCCCAATGCGCATAAGGATAGCCCACAGTCCCGATTCCGATGATGCCTTCATGTTCTACCCTCTGGTTAAGGGCTTAATAGATACGGAAGGACTCCAGATAGAACACGTTCTCGCAGACATAGAGACCCTAAACAGGGAGGCTTTGAAAGGAACCTACGAGGTTTCCGCCATATCCTTCCACGCTTACCCTTACGTAGCGGACAAATACTTTGTTCTTCCGAGCGGTGGAAGTGTGGGAGAGGGATACGGACCGGTGGTGGTCTCCCGCGAGCCTCTTGATACCCTGAGAGGTAAAAAGATAGCTGTTCCCGGAAAGCTTACTACAGCTTTCTTGACCCTGAAACTGTATGAACCAGATTTTCAAGCGGTGGTTGTTCCTTTTGACAAGATACTGGACGAAGTAGAGAAAGGGACCGTGGATGCAGGCCTCGTAATACACGAAGGTCAGCTAACCTACAGGGACAGAAATCTATACAAGGTTGTCGATCTGGGTGAGTGGTGGAAAGAAGAGACCGGACTTCCTCTTCCCTTAGGGTGTAACGTGGTGAGGAAGGATCTTGGAAGGGATATCATAAAAAAGATAGAAAAGCTTATGAGGTTAAGTGTAGAAACCGCTTTGAGGGAAAAGGAAAAGGCTCTCTCTTACGCGGTTGACTACGCAAGGGATCTGAGAGAGGACCTTTCAAGGACTGAGAAATTTGTAAGCATGTATGTAAACGAAAGAACCATAGACTACGGGGAAGAGGGAAGGGAAGCGGTTAGATTGCTTTTAAAGAAAGGGAAAGAGGCAGGGATAATAGAAGCGGAGATACCTCAGGCTATCTTTTCCGACGAGGCGCTGTAAGGACCTATACCCTGAATTTGAAGCTGTTTTCTTATCTCGGTTAGGAGCTTGTCCAGGGCTTCTTCGTAGTTTTGAGCTTTTATCTTGCATCCTGAAGCGTATTTGTGGCCTCCTCCTCCGAGACGCTCCGCTATCTTGGAAACGTCCGCGGATACTTTGCTCCTCAGTGAAACCTTCCATACACCCTCTTCAGGCTTTTCTATCATCGCAAAGGCAACTTCAACACCCTCCAAAGATCTGGGATAGTTCACAAGGCCTTCACTGTCCGAATACTGGGTTCCTGTCTCCTTGAAGAACCTATCGAATATGGTTATCCCAGCTACAGAACCACCCTCGTAAAGCTTGAGGGTTTCAAGAACCTTGGAGATCAGCTTCATCTTCCCTAAGGACTCTCTTTCGGAGAACATCCTGTATACGTAGTTGGGATCCGCACCGTAGTGGACGAGTTTCTTGGCAAGATCAAAGGTATACTCGTTAGTGTTAGAGTATTTGAAAAAGCCAGTATCCGTAGCGAGTCCTGCGTATATGCACGTTGCTATTTCTTTATCTATTGCACTCTCATCCCACTTGGCGATCAGCTCGTAAATAAGTGAGGCGGTGGCAGGGGCGGAAGGGTCTATGTAATCGTAGCGCCCGTAGAATTCCCCGCCAACGTGGTGATCTATCCTTATACGCTTTCCCACATTTACTTCCGTTCCCGCCCTGTAAAAACCTGCGGAATCGACTATTATTCCCACATCGTAGAATTTCCCATCGGGAAGGCTTATGACCTCGTCCACGTGAGGAAGAAAGTCCAAAAAGTGAGGCACTTTGTCTTTACATCCTACGTATACATCCTTTCCCTTCTTTTTGAGGAACAGATATAGAGCAAGAGCACTACCGAGGGCATCTCCGTCCGGATTCTCGTGAGTCAGTATAAGTATAGATCCGTCAGTTTCTTTGAGAAAATCAAGCAGAGGAACCGACTCACGCTTCATATCCCTTACCTCCTCGGAGCCACATAACACTATAGATCCTTTTGACAGCCTTATCAATGAGCATCTTCAGAAATCTGATCTATGGGAACAGGCTTGCCTAAAAGATAGCCCTGCCCGTAGTCGACCCCCAAATCTTGAAGGATCTTGAGAACCTCCTCTCTGTCTATGAACTCCGCGATGACTTTTATGTTCATATCCTTACAGAATTCGGTGATCATCTTGGTGAGGTTGTAGGAAACTTTGTTTTTGTCGATCTCTCTTACGATCGTTCCGTCGATCTTAAGGTAGTCTATCTGGAGTCTCGTCAGGTTCAGGAGGTTCGAATACCCGGAGCCAAAGTCGTCTATGCACAAGCTGTAGCCTTTTTCCCTGAGCCCTTTTGTAACCTTTTCTATCCTTTCTACCTTTGGTATGTCTTCGACCTCAGTTATCTCTAAAATTATCCTTCTCCTTACCTCAGGATCCGCTGACTCAAGAAGGTTGAAAACTTCTTCATCCAGCAAATCGGAAGGCATGAGGTTTATACTGACAGTTATTCCCTTCTCCTTTGCAATTTGGAAGTTTATCTCTATAACCTTTCTTAGGAGCCTTACGTATTCGAAGGTTCCCTTTATAACGTCAAGAAACGCGGAGGGGGGAATAGGATTTCCCTGTTTGTCCAGTAACCTTGCCAAGGCCTCGTAGTGACTTATTTTGCCGGTTTTTAACTCTACGATGGGCTGGTAGAAGCATACAACCCTACCGCTTTCTATCGCCTCCCTTATACGGGCCATGTCTAAGGTTTTTGCCTTCCGTGATATCTCCTCCGTGTAGATCTCTACCCTGTCTTTCCCGGATCTCTTTGCCCTCAGGAGAGCTTCGTCCGCAGCTCTAATGGCTTCTTCGAGGGATCTCGTCTTGTAACTGGATACGTTAACCCCTATGGATACGGTGACCCTCACCGGGACGCCGTTTACCGTGAAGTTGTGACCCTTTATCTTGCGTCTGACCCAATCAAGGAGTGTGATCACCTCCTCTTCAGAGAATCTTTCCCTCGGAAGCAGTATGAGAAACTCTTCTCCCGCAAATCTGATTATGGTAGCGTCCGGAAGGGAATCCCTCAGAAGCTTTGCAAGATCCCTGAGGATCTGATCACCTGCCTTTTCCCCGTAAGTGGCGTTTACCTTTCTAAAATCATCTACGTCAATGAGCGCAACGTATAGTTTTGTAGTATCGAGGTTTACCGCCTTTTCAAGCATATATCTTCTGTTTAGAAGTCCCGTAAGCGGATCTACATACAAGCTCTTTTCTACTTTTATCCTCTGAAGGTATTGATGAATAGCGATTATCAGAAGAGCCAAGGATATACTAAGGAAACTTGCGGAGACCACCCTCGCGGTAGAAACGATCTCTTTCATTTCCCTCAGCCTCTCTACGGAAAAATCCACTACGAAGAGAGCTACAGGTTCGTGATCTTGGATAAAAGGTTTTAAAAAGGTAGCTCCTACCGTGCTTATGTTTTCTTGAATGATCAAAACGTTCCTTCCTGTTTCCAAAGCACTTACC
>WFYK01000023.1 GCA_015490105.1 Aquificaceae bacterium
CTCGTAGGGATCGCTAAGCCCGGAGACTGGGGTGTAGACGTTATGCACTTTAACCTTCACAAGACTTTCTCCACTCCTCACGGAGGAGGTGGTCCCGGTAGCGGTCCAGTGGGTGTTTCTGAGAAGCTCGTTCCCTACTTGCCCGTTCCGAGGGTAGAGTTCGACGGGAAGAAGTATTTCCTGAGCTGGGATCATCCAAAAAGTGTAGGAAGTCTCCTCACCTTTTGGGGACACTTCGGCGTTTGGGTAAGGGCGTTAGCTTACATTCTCTCTTACGGGGATCAAATCAGCGAAGTAGCCAAGAAAGCGGTCCTCAACGCGAGATATCTTAGGCATCTACTGAGAGATCTGTTTGTAGATCCTTATCCGGATGTTCCCTGTATGCACGAGTTTGTCCTCTCCGCTAAGAACCTGCTCAAATACGGGGTAAACGCTATGGACGTAGCCAAAGCCCTTTTGGACGAGGGTTTCTACGCACCCACGGTGTATTTCCCCCTGACGGTTAGGGAAGCGCTGATGATAGAACCCACCGAAACCGAAACGAAAGAGACGCTGGAGGCCTTCGCAAAGGCTTTGAGAAAGATAGTAAAGACCGCAAAAGAAAATCCTGAGGCTTTGAAGGAAGCTCCCAAAAGAACACCCGTTAGGCGCATAAAAGAAGCGGAGGCAAACAGAAAACCTATTTTCAAGCGTTTAAAAGCCTCTTCCTGATGTATTCCACGACTTTTTGAGGATTTAGTAAGTATTCCTTTCCTAAAGATTTTGCCTCTTCGATCGTTAGAAACCCTTCCCTTCTTAAAAGCTGTATAAACTGAGTAACGTTTGTAGGTCTTTTGGAGTTCAGTTGACCCCTCTCAAAATCTATCAGGTAAACCTCCCCTTGCTCGTCTACGAGCGTGTTCTTCTCTATCCTTGTAAACTCGTCTTTGTTTATCTTCATCTTGTCAAGGAAAAAGGCTTTTTCCAAAATCTTTAAGTAAATCTCCGCCTTCCTTTTGAAATCTAAGCTGAGATCCGAGAGCCTTATACCTTTTATAAACTCGTATACGAGGAAATCCTCCCCGCTCATTATCAGTTGGGGAAATCCTTTTACACCTTTTAGCATTTCTAAAATCTTCGCTTCCTTTCGTAGGGCGTATTCAACTTCAGGTCTCTTCGCTACTTTAACGGTCACATCCTGTCCCTTTAGCTTAGCTTTGAAAATCTTTCCCCTCCAACCTTCCGCGATGGGGGTGATCTCTTTTAGAGAGGGAAGAAGGTCATGGAAACGCATCGGGTTATAATTTACAGAATTCTTACGGGAGGTTGCCCATGGCATGGGCTAAGGAGAAGGATCTCATAGATCTCAAAGAGCGCTTTGAGGACATCAAGATAGTCGAGGGCAAACACACTACCGATATACACGTAAAGAAAGAGGATCTGATAGAGCTTTTAAAAGCCCTTAAGGAAAAAGGCTTTAAGCTCTTCTTAGATCACTCGGTGGTGGACCTAAAAGAACTCTTGGAGAAGGAAAAGGATTTTAGAAACGCTGTTAAAGAGAACCTTATAGCTTTTCCCGAAGACAGGATCTCCCGCTTTCAAGCTTTTTACATACTTTACAACGTAGACGAGAAAAAAAGGGTTATAGTCAAAACACGAACCGAAGGGAAACTCCCTTCAATAGAGAAGCTTTGGTTCGCGGGAAAGTGGGCGGAAAGGGAATGCTACGATATGTTCGGTATAGAATACGAAGGGCACGAAAACCTCGTTAGAGCTTTCCTTTGGGATACTTACCCCTACTTTCCTCTAAGAAAGGACTTCCCACTCGAGGGCATACCTGAGCAGGATCTTCCTTCTCTAAACGAAGTGCTTTGGGGGGATAAACTCGAAGGAACTATGAACTACGAGCGCAAACACACCCTCGTCCCTACCTTGGAGGATCTCGAAATTACCGAAAAGAAAAGACTCAAGAAAAAAGCCCAAATAGTGCTCAACTGGGGTCCCCTCCATCCGGGAACCCACGGAACTATGTGGTTCCTATTTGATCTTGAAGGAGAGAGGATCGTTCAGGCGGACGTCATACTGGGGCAACTTCACAGGGGTGTTGAGAAACTCGCGGAACACGAGATGTATAACCAGTTCCTCGTTTACACCGACAGGATGGATTATCTGTCCGCCCTTTGCTCCAACCAAGCTTGGGTAGTTGCGGTAGAGAGACTGCTGGGTATAGAGGACATAGTTCCCGAAAAGGCCAAATACATAAGAACGATGATGTCCGAGCTTCAAAGGATTAACTCTCACCTGCTGTGGCTGGGAACCTACGCCCTCGATCTTGGGGCGCTAACTATATTCCTCTACGCTTTCAAAGAACGCGAAAAGATAATGGATATCCTCGAAGGTATAACGGGTGCCCGCTTGACCATATCTTATCCGAGGGTAGGCGGTGTCAGAATGGACCTGCCTGAAGGAGCTCTGGAAGTTATAAAAGCATTTATCAAGCGTTTTCCCAAAGAACTCAAAGACTGGGAGACGATCCTCACAAGAAACAGAATATGGCTCAGAAGAAACAAAGAAGTAGGAATAATAGATCCCGAAGAGGCTTACTTCTACGGTGTGACCGGTCCAGTGATAAGGGGTTCTGGAATACCCTACGACATAAGGAAGTTCGAACCTTACGATGCTTACCCGGAAGTGGAGTTTGATATCCCCGTGGGAGAAATAGGAGACTGTTACGACAGATACTTGGTAAGGCTTGAAGAGATGAGACAGAGTGTAAGGATAATTGAGCAATGTGTAAACAAACTTGAAAAGATGAAAGACGCTCCCTTCTTTGCGGAACCTCCCAAGGAGATGAAGCTAAAGCTCACCTTGGACGGGATAGGGCTTAAGGTTCCCACGGGCAACATTTACTCTTCGGGTGAAAATCCGAGGGGAGAGCTCGGTTTTTACATCTTCTCCACGGGAGGCGTGAAGCCTTACAGGGTAAAGGTAAGACCACCCTCCTACTACAACCTTTGCATATACCCACACCTTATGAAGGATAGGGTTATCGCGGACGCGGTTACCGTTTTGGCGAGCATAGATCCCGTTGTAGGTGAAACGGACAGGTGAAGTCCGTTCGTAAGGAAACCGTAGTAATCTTCGGGCTTTCCGGTTCGGGAAAGTCTTTTTTGGCAAAACTGCTTTCGGAAAATTTAGGATACTCCTGGATAAGAAGCGACGTTATAAGGAAGGAAATAGCAGGATTAGATCCCAAAATTCGGGTAAAAGAGGAGTATCAAAAAGGCCTTTATTCACCTCAAATGACAAGAAAGGTCTACGAAGAGATGATAAAAAGGGCTTCCAATGAAAGGAAAGAAGGCAAAAACGTAGTTATAGATGCGACCTTTCTCAGAAGATGGCAAAGGTCTATGGTCAAAGAAGTTTTCCCTCAAGCCCTGTTTGTTATGGCTTGTGCGGAGGAAGAGGTAGCCATAGAGAGACTGAAAAACAGAAAAGGAGATGTCTCCGATGCGGATGTAAAGATTTACCTAAAGCAGAAGGAGGATCTTGAGTTTCCCTTTGAAATAGATTTTGTAGCTGTAAATACCCAGCGATCCCAAGAAGACCTTTTAGCTATCCTCAAGAAGGTGGTTGAGTATGATCTCTTCTGAACCTTCAACGTAAAAATTCCTTATTGCTTTGCTCATAGACTCGTAATTTCCTACAATCCTGTCCACCAGACCTATGACCTTTTCCACGGTAGTATCATCTTGTCTTAAAACAAACCCGCCTCCCAGATCTTCTATCTCCTTAGCGTTGTAATATTGATGGTCTCCCACCGCGTAAGGGTAAGGTATGAAAACGGAAGGAATTCCGAAGAAGGCAAGCTCGCTTACCGTAGAGGATCCGGATCTGCACACAGCTATGTCAACCGCGGAGTAGACGAGCCCCATATCGGTTCTGAAAGGGTAAACCCTTGCGTTTTCATAATCTTCAAGAAGTTTATTCGTTCTTTCAAAATCCTTTTCCCCCGTGAGGACGATGACTTTAGATCCGGTTTTTTTCACAAAATCCACCGCTAAGCTGTTTATAAAACGTGCCCCTTGACTTCCTCCCATGAAAAGAAACACTAAACTATCCTTGTCAAAACCCATAGCTTCCTTAGCTTCCCTTCTATCTACCTTAGTAGTTCTGATTTCTTCTCTCAGAGGTGTTCCGCTTCTTATTACCTCTTTTCCTTCAAAAAAGCGCCTCGTGTATTCGAAGGTTATAAAGATTTTTTTTGCCTTCGATCCTAAGAGGCGGTTTACCGTTCCCGGCACCGAATTCTGTTCGTGGACGAAGATGTTGAGACCTTTAGTAAAGGAGGCAAGACCCAGCGGTGCACTCGCATAGCCTCCGAAGATAAGAACCCTATCACCGTCTCTTAGAAAGTTCTTGATCTTGAAAGAAGAAGAGAAGAGACTTATGAGGGAACTTATCTTTCCGAAGAGGGATTCTCCCCTAAAGGGTTGAGAGTTTAAGAGAACCTTGTCGCCGGGAATAAGGTTTTCAAATTTCTTTTCTATCCCCTTGGTGGAACCCACATAGAGGGTCTCTATTTTGCGTTTCCTTGCACCTTTTAAGACCGCAAGTGCGGGGAAGAAGTGTCCTCCCGT
Source organism: Aquificaceae bacterium (assembly GCA_015490105.1). Classification (GTDB taxonomy): domain Bacteria; phylum Aquificota; class Aquificia; order Aquificales; family Aquificaceae; genus Hydrogenivirga. Next base: position 4,620 of record WFYK01000023.1, read on the forward strand.
TCCGCCACCGGAAACTACTACCCTCATCAGATATACCGGCCTTCACCTTCCATAATAACTTGGACAACATTTCCCTCCTCCTTAACCTCCCTGACCTTGTAATCGAGGAAGTTTATTTTCTCAAGAGAATCCAAGTCTATACCCCACTCTACTATGTATCTGAGAGTATACGCCCTGTGGGGAAGAGGGTTGACGACCCTTTTGCCTTTCCTTATGTATGAAAACCTAACCACGCGTGCGCTTTGAGGAAAAGTTATAACCCTTCTATCTTGAGAAGATGTAAAGTCGAAGATTAACTTAGAGTCGAAGTCTTTGAGGATCTTGGGAGCTATTATTTCTTTCCAGAAGGAGGAAAGGTTTTTCCCGTTATAGTTCTCTGTCCAAGATACCTCGTAGTAGGGAATTAAGTCTCCACCTTTCAAAAGACCGAACACGGGAGATACGACGAAGGAGTTCTCCTCGATCTCTCTCTGAACCTTAGAGGGTAAGGCCCACATACAAAGTTCTTCCCAAAAACTTCCCTTATATCTTCTCCAAACGGGTGCTAAAGGAGTTGTCTTGACATCAAAGTGATCTACGAGTGTTTCCCTAAAAGGGTTCAGTTCGGGAAAAGAGGTTCCCCTTCCTTCTTTCCAAAGATCTTTTAGGTCTTCTTTGATAAGATCCGCCTTGGATTTCTTAGCGCTCCAAGGGAGTAGGTAAACAGCCATGCCTTAAATTATATTCTCGGAATGGGGGTAAAAGACAGGGTAGTGGTAATAGGTGGCGGTCTGGCGGGTGTGGAGGCCTCTTGGCGTCTTGCCAACGAAGGTTTTAAGGTCCTTCTCTATGAAATGAGACCTAAAAAAATGACCCCCGCCCACAAGACAGATAAGCTTGCGGAACTGGTTTGTAGTAACACGCTGGGAGGCATAGAGATAACTACCGGAGCGGGACTCCTGAAGGCGGAGATGCAGATGATAGGGTCTTTAGTGATAGAAGCGGCAAAGGAGGCCCGCGTTCCGGCAGGCGGAGCACTCGGCGTGGACAGACAGATCTTTGCGGACTACATAACCTCCCGTATAGAGAGTCATCCTAACATTGATCTAATCAGGGAGGAGGTAAAAAGGATCCCGGAAGGTGAAATAGTCATTGTAGCTACCGGACCCTTGACTTCGGAGGACCTTTCCGAACACATTAAAGAACTCGTTGGCTTCGACACCCTTTACTTTTACGACGCTATAGCTCCTATAGTGGATGCGGAGACGGTTGACTACAGCAAAGGCTTTTGGGGTTCGAGATACAACAAGGGAGGTGACGATTACTTTAACTGCGTCTTGACGGAAGAGGAATACAAGGTCTTTTACGAAGAACTCATCAACGCGGAAACCGTAGAACCAAAAGACTTCGAAAAAGCTGTTCACTTTGAAGGTTGCCTCCCTATAGAGGAGATGGCCAAAAGGGGTTATCAAACCCTCCTCTTCGGTCCTATGAAACCCGTAGGTCTGATAGATCCGCGAACCGGCAAGCAACCCTTTGCGGTCGTTCAGCTAAGAAAAGAAAACAAGGAAGGGACACTTCTGTCCTTAGTAGGCTTTCAAACCAAACTCACCTATCCCGAACAGAAGCGTGTCTTTAAACTGATCCCAGCTTTAAGAAACGCTAAATTCGTGAGGTTAGGTTCCATGCACAGAAACACCTTTATCCAGTCCAACAGGGTTCTCACACCTTTCCTAAATATGCGAAAGCGTGAAGAGATATTCTTTGCGGGACAGATAACCGGCGTAGAAGGTTATGTTGCTTCCGCAGCGACAGGATTGCTCGCCGGAATAAACGCGGGAAGACTCCTCAGGGGTGAGGAACTTGTCGTCCCGCCGGAAGAGACCATGCTCGGGTCCTTGGTAAGATACATAACCTCAAAGGAAGGAGAACTTCAACCCATGAACCCTGTCTTCGGGCTATTGCCCCCATTAGAGAAGAAGGTAAAGGACAAGATGAAGAGAAAAGAGCTGATGGCTCAAAGGGCACTCAAGAGTATGGAAAGATGGCTGGAGGAAGTGTCTCTTGTTCCCTCTGAAAGACTTTAAAAAGACTGCCCTCATACATAGAGGAAAGGAAATAAGCTACGGGGAACTTATAGAAAATGCAAAATCCTTTGCAAGCCTTTTAGATATACTCCCGGGAGACAGAGTGGTTATATTTTCCGAGAACCGTCCCGAGTGGATATACGCCCTTTTTGGAACTTGGATGAAGGGAGGGACAGCGGTTCCGGTAGACTTCATGTCCTCCGCGGAGGATCTGGCCTACATAGTTAAAGACGCGGAACCCAAAATCCTGATATGTTCTGAAGAAACTTCCAAAACGCTTAAAGACCTAAGCTTACACCCCATTGAGGTTATAAATTTGGACAAGATTACCCTTCCCTCTCCCCTTGAAAAAACGCTCCACAGAGAAAAGGAAGATCTTGCCTTGATCTTATACACCTCCGGAACCACAGGCAGTCCTAAAGGGGTGATGTTGACCTTTGAAAATCTGATGTCTAACGTGGAAGGTTTGAAAGATGCCCGCGTAGCTACCCAAGAGGATTCCACCCTTGCAATTTTGCCCTTTCACCACTCCTACCCGCTTATGGTCACGGTCCTTGTCCCCCTCTCTATAGGTGCCACGGTCGTATTTTTAGATGAACTTTCCGCGGAGGACATACTCAGAAAGCTTCAAACCTATCGGATAACTATACTCGTAGGTGTCCCGCGTCTTTACGCGCTTTTTCACAAAAGAATAATGGAAAAGGTAAACCAAAATCCTTTTGCAAAAGCTCTATTTAAAGCGTCCTCCTTAGTGCCTTGGGAGAAGACGAGAAAACTCATATTTAAAAGGGTCCACGACACCTTCGGTGGAAACATACGCCTTATGGTAAGCGGAGGAGCCAAACTTCCCGAGGAAATTATTAAAGATTTCAACAGGATGGGATTTAAAGTTTTAGAAGGCTACGGCCTGACTGAAACCTCCCCCATAGTGAGTTTTAATCCTCCGGACAGGATAAAGGTCGGATCTGTAGGGCTTCCCATAAAGGGTGTGCAGGTAAGGATATCGCAAGAGGGAGAGATTCTTGTCAAAGGCCCGAACGTTATGAAAGGATACTGGAGAAAAGAAGAGGAAACTAAAAAGGTCTTAAAAAACGGCTGGCTTCATACGGGGGACTTAGGGGAAATAGACGAAGAAGGCTATCTGTATGTAAAAGGAAGACTCAAAGAAATCATAGTTCTTCCCAACGGCAAAAACGTAAATCCTGAAGAAATAGAGGCTTTAATTCTAAAAGAAAGCGATCTGATAAAAGAGTGTGCGGTTACCTTAAGGAACGGAAAACTCGTTGCCCTCGTGCATCCCGACTGGGAGAAGGTAAAGGAGAGAAAAATTCTCAACATCGGTGAAACTATAAAGTGGGAAGTAATAGATAAGGTAAACAGAAGGTTACCTCCTTGGAAACGCATAGGGGACTTCAGACTTATCAAGGAAGAACTTCCTAAAACCCGTCTTGGAAAAATTAGACGCTTCATGTTAAACGATCTTTTCGAGCGGGCGCAAAAACTTCAAAGAGAATCCCATCCTGCTCCAAAGGGAGAGCCGTTAGTGGAGTTTCTCTCTCAGGAAACCGGCAGGAATGTCGGCTACGCTGATCACATAGAGCTGGATCTGGGCCTTGACTCTCTTGGGAAGTTAGAACTAATAAGCTTTATTGAGAAAACCTACGGAGTGAAGATATCCGAGGAAGAGCTCGCAAGCCATCCAACGGTTGGAGAGTTGATAGATCTCATCAAATCTAAGGGAACCTTTGGAGAGACCTTTAAAGAGGAAGACTTTGCAATTCCCCACCACCCCAATCTTCTGAAATTTGGAACCTCCCTTTGCAAGATTTTTTTCAAGCTCTACAACAGACTTGAAGTTGAAGGTGTTGAAAATCTACCTCAGAAGCCTTTTCTGATCACTCCGAACCACGCGAGTTATTTAGACGGTTTTTTGATAGCCTCATCCCTGCCTTCGGAGGTTTTGAAAGACACTTATTTCGTTGGGGAGGAGGTATACTTTAGGAGATTCCCGGCAAATCTTTTTGCAAGGCTATTTCATGTTATACCTGTAAACGTAAACAAAGACCTCAAAGGCTCTATAGAGAAGGTCTCCCGACTTTTGAGAGAGGGTAAAGTGGTTGTAATCTTTCCCGAAGGGGCGAGAACCAGAACGGGAGAACTCATGGAGTTTAAAAAGGGAACCATCATGATCATGAAACAAAACCGCGTTCCCGCGGTTCCGACCGCCATAGTGGGGAGCTATTCCGCTATGAGTATATACGATAAATTTCCGAAACCGGAGAAAATTAAGGTAATCTTTGGGAAACCCTTCACGTGGGAAGGCGATCTCCAAGAGGGTGCAAATGTTCTCAGAGAAGAGGTAAGGAAACTTCTTATATCTTGAGCCAACGCTTTTTAGCAAGGATGTCCAGAAAGACCTTAGCGTAGTAAACGTTAGATAGGAAGCTGGCTATAGTTCCTATAGCTAAGGTAGTGGCAAACCCCTTAACGGGTCCACTCCCGAACTGAAAGAGAATTAAAGAAGCCACAAGCAATGTCGCGTGGGTATCCCAAACCGCACTCCAAGTTTTTCTGTATCCTATTTCCACCGCTTTCCTTAAAGTGTTGCCGAGTCTGAGCTCCTCTTTCACTCTCTCGAAAATAAGGACATTCGAGTCGACCGCTATACCCATGTTTAGGATTATTCCCGCTATTCCGGGAAGTGTAAGGGTAGCTCCTAAAACAACGAGACCTGCCCAAAGCAGTAGACCGTTAAGAAGTATAGACAGTGTGGCGGAAATTCCCGCAACCTTGTAGCGTCCCACAACTATGGCGACGAGTAATAGAAAGCCCAAGATCCCTGCCTTTATGCCCTGTTCAATTGCGTCTTTTCCAAGAGACGGACCGACCACCTTTTCTTGGAGGATCTTTATAGAAGTAGGGAGAGAGCCGGTTCTGAGGATAAGGGCAAGGTCCCTCACCTCTTCGGGTGTGAAATCTCCCGTAATCTGTCCCCTGTCTGTTATCCTGCTCCTTATCACCGGAGCGGAAACTACTTTACCTTCTAAAACTATGGCCAGTTGCTTCCCTATGTTTTTTGAGGTAAATTCGCCGAACTTTTGTGCAGCTTCACTCTTCAGTTCAAAGCCTACCGCGGGCCTTCCAAATTCATCTTGGGAAGTGTAAGCAGTTTTGAGATCAGAACCGCTTATTACGGGAACCTTGTCCACGAGATACCATAGACTTCCGTCTCTTGAAGGAAGTATTTCCGTTTCATCGGTTAGCTTGCTTTCAAGATCTTCCTTACTGGGAGAACTGTCTACAACGAGCTTCAGCTCCAAGGAGGCGGTGCTACCGATTATCTTTTTCGCTCTTTCAAGATCTAAAAAACCCGGAAGTTCTATTAGAACCCTCTCCTTTCCCAAACGCGTTACTACAGGTTGAACCACACCTAAGCTGTCAATTCTGTTTCTCAAAACTTCTATCGTTTGATCCACGATGTCTTTCTTGAGCTGATCTATATAGGCGTCGCTGAAGTAAACCTTGAGTATTCCCTCCTGATCCTGAACTATCCTGACCTCTTTTAGAGTTTCCCTGATCGTGCTCTCTATGGCGAACAGCTCCTTTTCTTCCAAATACTCTATCTCTATTCTGTCCGGATAAGCTACAACGTCGAGGATCTTAAACCCCCTGTCCCTGAGGGTTTTTTCTAAAAAACGGGCGGTCCTTTCGTATTCTTCTTTTATGGCCTTTTGGAAGTCCGGCTCTATAACTATGGAAACCCCTCCTTTCAGATCAAGACCCAAGTTAACGGGCTTGGTGGCTACAACGAATAAAGATAGAGCCACTATAACCAGAAGAGCTATAAGGTTATAGGTAGTTTTGCGCAATCTCCTCTACCCCCGACGCTTCAAAAGTTTACCACGATGGAGTTAAAATCTTTTAAAGCAGGAGGGGTGGCCGAGCGGACGAAGGCGGGGGATTTGAAATCCCTTGAGGGTTCACAGCCCTCCGTGGGTTCGAATCCCACCCCCTCCGTTTAGATCATCGTGAAATAAACACCTTGTATTAACACACACCTACCCTTATTATTCCTGCTGTGAGAGTACCTAATGGTGCTCAAGGGAGGCTTAATCATGGAACATACACATATTCATAACCACGGAGGAGATGAAGAGGGTGTTTACACCTGTCCTCATCATCCAGAAGTAAGGAAAAACGAACCCGGTAAATGCCCAAAATGCGGTATGGATTTGATAAAAGTTCACTCAGATCATGTTCATACTACTCATGATATTCATAAAAAACATGAACATACGCACGTTGAACATAAGGCTCAAAAGGGCCACAGGCATGCAGACCACTCGATGCATATTGAAGAGATAAAAAGAAAAGCCATAGTTTCCAC
>WFYK01000024.1 GCA_015490105.1 Aquificaceae bacterium
TTTATCTATCTTTACAAAAAAGAGAAGAGCCTAAAAAACACCTTACGGCGATACTTTACAAACCCCGTTATGCTTACAAGCCTTATCATAATCCTGATAGTCCCCGTGGGTCTCCTTATTGCAAGACTGCTTGGCTTTTCTCCTACTACCAATTTTCTCACCGCTCTCGAAACCGTAGTTGCTAACCTATGCTGGATCCCTCCTTTGGTAGGTATGCTTATGGAAAGAAGGGGTTCTTAGCGTATCAACTCACCCATCTTGAATATAGGCATGTATAAGCCTATCAGTATTCCGCCAATGATTACACCCAAGAATACTATCATAAGAGGCTCTATCAGACTTATTAGACCTTCCACGGTTCTGTCTACCTCATCTTCGTAAAAACGGGCTATGGATTCGAGCATCTGATCGAGCTGACCTGTTTCTTCACCCACTTTTACCATAGCTATTACCATAGAAGGGAACATTTTGGTTTTTTCCATAGCACTCCACATAGACATACCTTCGGTGATGTCCTTTCGAACAGAATCGACAGCTTCCTTTATTACAAGGTTTCCCGCGACGTTACCCGCCACTTCAAGGGCTCTTTCTATGGAAACACCGCTGGAGAAGAGTGTAGCCATAGTTCTTCCGAATTTTGCCATGGCACTTTTCATAAAGAGGTCTCCAAATTTAGGTAAGTTTAAAAGCTTGGAATGTATGAATCTCCTGAAACGGTAATTTCTACTGTAAGCTTGCTTAAAAGCGATGGAAAAAATTACAATAGATAGAATTATTAGACCTATATTTTCTCTTAGTGCATTTGACATACCTATTAAAATTTGTGTTGGAAGAGGTAGTGAACCGCCAAGGGACTCATATATCTCGGAAAATGTGGGAACTATAAAGTAGAGTATTGCTGTAACTATAATTACTGCAACAACCATAACGGAAATAGGATAAAAAGAAGCACTTTTTATTTTGCTTTTTATCATCGCCATCTTTTCGTAGTATTCCGAAGCTCTCATAAGAGCTTTGTCGAGTTCTCCCGTTTCTTCTCCTACCTGAACCAAGTTAACTACGAGCTCAGGAAAAACTTTAGGGTGTTTTCTCATAGCGTTAGTGAGAGAGTTTCCTTCACTCACATCCTTGGCTACTTCCAAGACCGCCTCTTTGAGTTTGGGATTCGGAAGTTGTTCACCTACCACTTCCAACGCATCTACTATACTTACACCCGCACCTACCAAAGCACTGAGTTGGCGGGTGAAGAGGGATATGTCCGCATCGGAAACACCGCCGAAAAGAGAAAACCTTCTCTTCTTTTGAGCTTTTTCCTCTTTTTGATCCTTGACCTCTTCTACCTTGGCTTCCTCTGAGGTATAGTTTATTAGGTGTAGTCCTTTCTCTTGAAGTAGTTGGAAGAGGGACTGAGGATCCGGAACCTCAGCCACATCCTCGATTATCGTTCCGTCGTCAGAAAAGGCCTTATACCTGTAGCGGGGCACTACTGAACCCTCCTTTGAATGCCGAGCATCCTTTCAAGTTCCTTAACATCAGGCGAAGCTCCTAAGGCATCTTCCAAAGTTATAAGGCCAGCTTTGTAGAGTTTAGCGAGGCTTTGGTTCATCGTCTGCATTCCGCTCTCCAGCTGTCCGCTCTGCATAAGGGAGTAGATCTGCTGAAGCTTGTTCTCCCTTATTAGGTTCCTGATACCTACTGTGGGGATCAGAAGTTCGTAAGCGAGGACCCTTCCTCCTCCTACCTTAGGAAGGAGTCTTTGGGATATTACACCTTGAAGGGAAAAAGAGAGTTGAACCCTTACTTGTTCTTGCTGTTCCGCGGGAAATATGTCAACTATACGGGTTATGGTGGATATGGCTGTGTTAGTGTGGAGTGTTCCGAAAACCAAATGACCGGTCTCAGCTGCCCTGAGGGCGGTTTCTATTGTCTCTCTGTCCCTCATCTCACCTACGAGTATCACGTCCGGGTCTTCCCTGAGGGCAGCTCTCAGGGCATCCGCGAAGGTATGAACGTCTTGCTCTATTTCTCTTTGGTTAACGATGCTCTTTCTATGAGGAAAGATATACTCTATGGGGTCTTCTATGGTGATTATGTGATGGGGGAAGTTTTCGTTGATGTAGTTGATCATAGCGGCTAAGGTGGTTGACTTACCAGAACCTGTGGGTCCCGTAACCAAAACCAGACCCATCTTCTTATGGCAAAGTTCTAAAACCTTTTCCGTGAGACCGAGCTCCTTTACAGACCTTATCTTGTAGGGTAATCTCCTGAAAGCTCCTGCCACAGAGCCTCTTTGATAAAAGACGTTTGCTCTGAAGCGTCCCATGTCCTTTATACCGAAGGAAAAGTCCACCTGTCCTCTCTCTTCCAAGGTTTTCCTGTGCCTTTCGGACATAACCGAATAGGCGAGCTTTTGGGTCATATCTGGCGTAAGGACAGGGAACTCTTCAAGAAACCTTATCTGCCCGTCTACCCTAACCGCGGGCCTCGCTCCGGGGGTTATGTGAACGTCACTGGCGTTTAGCTGAACCGCCTTCTGCAGGATGTTGATCAATCTAAGCTCTTGAGTAGAGGTGCTCAACTCCACCTTAACCCTCCCTTTTAGTCTAATAATTTATATCATTTGCCTCAGGAAGAAGAAGTCGTATATTCATAACCCATGAAGGTGTTTACCTTAGAGGAAGCTCGGCAGGTTTTGGATTTGGTTAAAGAGGCTGTGGATAGAATAAACGCAAAAAAAGCGGAGCTTGCGGAATATTACGAGATCCTCGAAAGCGATCAGGACGAACTCGAAAAGATGTTTGCCAAGTCGAAGATAAAGGAGATCGAAAGCGACATCAATCAGCAATTTAGAAAGATAGAGAGCCTCGGAGGGGTAATAAAGGGAGTTGATCCCATACTCGTGGACTTTCTCTCCGTCTACGAAGGTAGATACATCTGGCTATGCTGGAAGGAGGACGAGGAGACAATAATGTTCTGGCACGAGGTAGATGAGGGATTTGCGGGTAGAAAGCCCATCGAAATAATTGAAAAGGATCTAATAGACTCATAGCCTTTCCGAGTATACGTAGTAGAACCAGAGGACCCTCTTCGTGTATTTTCGCGTTTCAGAATAAGGGATCATTTCAATAAATAGGTAGTCGTCTTGAGGCAAATTCCACTTGGATACAGCCCCCTGCCCCGCGTTGTAAGAGGCAACAGCTTTAGGCAGGTTTCCCTTCCAAAGGTTAATTAAAAAGGACAAGTAAGCTGTCCCCAAAGTTATGTTCGTTTCAGGATCGAAGAGATCTTCCCTTGAGACCTCCATACCCAGTTTCTCAGCTTGCCACTTGGCGGTTTTTTCCAAAAGCTGCATAAGGCCGAGAGCTCCCGAAGGTGAAACAGCTAAAGGATCAAAAAGGCTTTCCTGCCTCATAACCGCGTATATGAGGGCTTCCTCTACACCAAAGCGGAGGGACACTTTTCTAACGATGTTTCTATAAGGTGTGGGGAAGGCTAAAGCCCTGTAGAGGACCGAGTCCGTCCCGAAACGCCTGACCGCTATCTTTATAGCCAAGTGGGGGTCATATTCGCTGAGGTGAACGAGATCTTCGGAACTCAAAAGATCCGCCTTAAGGAGAGCCTCCTTTCTCATGTAATAGAAGAAGCCCAGATCCGCTATGGCTTTGAGTCGTTTTATCCTGTAGGAAGGTTCCTTTGAGATCACGTATCTGACTATGGGGAATATCTCCAGATCCAACATGCTCCTTGCGACAGCACCGTAAAAGCCTTCTCCCTTAGCGCTTATTCTTAAATACTTCTGGGCTAAATCTGGAACGCCCATAGCGGAAAGGGTTTTGAACTTCCAAAAGGAAGCCCTTGCCAGATCTCTGGGGTTTTTAGCCCTCTCTATCAACCTGGAAAAACCCTCATAGGCGAGGAGGTAATTCCCCGTAGCGTAATCTATGAGAGCCCTGTAGAAAGTCCCTTCGAAGGAGTTTGAAGCCATCAAAAAGAGCTTACGAGCTTCCTTTAAATTCCCCCTGCTCAGGTAATATCTTGCAAGCCTTATGTATAGGTGATCCTTGTTCTTTTTCCTCACGTAAATTTGAGCGTCTTCTAACCGCTTCAGAGAAATCAGGGAAAGAAGGTAGTAGATCTCAGAGCTTTCCTCCGGGCAGTCTTTTAAAACTTTTAGCGCTTCTTCGTATCTCTTCAGTCTGTATAGTATCTTTCCCCTGTAGTGGCACATGTCCTCCGTGAGATTTAGGGCCTCTTTGAGTTTTCCGAACCTAAGGAGCCTCTTGACTATACTTTCCCTTTCCTTTTGGGTAAAGCTCAAATACTCCAAAAGATCGGTGTTCTTTTCGGGAAATCTCAAGACCAAAGGTTTCCTCGGAAGGAGAAGACTTCTCCAAACTTCGGTGGCTTTATCCCCAAGATCATCCCTGACCTTAGAGAGATCCGTATTCTCTAAAATCTTTCTTGCTCTCCTTTTGTTTCCCCGCTGAAGGTAAAGGTAAGCTACCTCTACCTTTAAATCCTCGGAGAAAACCGCGTTTGGATATTCCCTGAGAATGAGGTATCCCAAATCCGGGTCTTTTTCTCTGTAGAACTCCTTCAGCAGTTTGTATTCGGAAGCTAAATTCGAAGCGTATGCGACACAGATCAGAAACAAAAGGGCTGTTAGAATTTTCATAGAAAAGTTAGTATAGTGTTCCATGTGGCCTTTTCTACTTATTATCTTCCTGATCTTTTCCTGCGGAAGAGAAGAGGTAAAGCAGGCACAGGAACAAAAAGAAAGGATATTCCCGGTAAAGGTTCTTAGAGCCTCGCAGGGTTCTTTCCCGCTTTATTACAGCACCGTGGGTCATTTTGAAACGGGGGAAAAGGTTAAGGTAAGACCTGAGATAAGCGGTATAGTCGAGAAGGTATTTATTGAGGAAGGTCAGAAGGTCTCAAAAGGAGAAAAGCTTCTTAAGATAAGGGATACGGATTTGATCAAAACTGCGGAAGAGATTGAGGCGAGGATAAAAGAAGAGGAAGCGAGACTCAAGACCCTTGAGAGCATATATAAGAGAAGGGAAAAGCTCTTCCAAGAAGGTTTGATAGGGAAGGAGGAGTTCGAAAGGGTAAGGGCGGACTACATGACTTCCCTCGCAAGACTAAAGGCTCTGAAGGCACGCTTGGAAAAGATCAAAGTAGATTTGGCAAAGACGTTTATAAGGAGTCCCGTTGAGGGAATAATAAAGGCGAAACTCGTCAACGAGGGAGAGTGGGTAAGTCCCCAAACCGTTCTGTTTGAGATAATCTCCCTCAAAGATATTCGATTTGTTTTTAAAATTCCTCAAGAGATTGCAAAGCACTTGCAAATTGGTAAGGCGGTGAAAATATCCGCAAACGGAAGCTCCGTAGAGGGTGTCATCTTTTACATTTCTCCCGAAGCGGACAGCTCAAGGCTCATCCTGGTAAAGGCTAAGGTCAAAGATCCTTCAAAAGGTATTTTTCCCGGATCCTACGGAGAAGCTATGATAGAAGTTGGCACCGTTGAAGGTTTCCGCGTGCCGGAAAGGTCGCTACAGGTTTCGGGAAGACAAGTATTTCTCTGGATCGTTAAAGACTCACGGGCGGTTAAGGTTCCCGTTGAGGTCATTTCCCACGAAGGGGACAGCTTCGTGGTCCGGGGAAATATAAAAGCAGGGGATCTCATAGTTACCGACGGCTTTATGTTTCTATACGAAGGTGCCCGCGTTAGGGTAGAGGAGTATCTTTGATATTGGTATGGGTGTAGTCCAAGAAGGATTCGAACTGGTCACCGATCTTAAGCCTGCGGGAGATCAGCCCAAGGCCATAGAAGGCCTTTTGGAGAACCTTGCAAAAGGAGTTAAGGAGCAGGTCCTTCTGGGAGCTACGGGAACGGGTAAGACGTTTACCTTGGCTAACGTGATAGCCCAGTGGAATAAACCCACCCTCGTGGTTGTTCACAACAAGATCCTCGCGGCACAGCTATACAGAGAGTTCAAAGAGCTTTTTCCAAACAACGCGGTGGAATACTTTATCTCCTACTACGATTACTATCAACCTGAGGCTTACATACCCGAAAAAGACCTATACATAGAGAAAGATGCAAGCATAAATGAGACCCTCGAAAGGTATAGGCACTCCGCAACGGTGTCCGTCTTAGAAAGAAGGGATGTGATAGTAGTCGCATCGGTCTCTTGCATATACGGTCTCGGAAAACCAGAACACTACGAGAGCTTGAGAATCAGGATAGAGAAGGGATCTTTTGTAAACCTTACCAAGCTTATAAGAAAGCTCGTCGAGATGGGATACGAAAGGAGTGACTACGCTCTGAAAAGGGCTTCCTTTTCGGTGAAAGGTGAGGCCATAGAAGTAGTTCCCTCCAACGCGGAGGACTACCTCGTTAGGATAGAGCTTTGGGACGATGAGGTAGAAAGGATCGTCCTCCTCGATCCGCTAAACAGACACGTGATAGAAGAGGTAAGTGAGGTGTCCTTCTTCCCCGCATCTCACTACATAGCTCCCCGTCCTACTGTAGAGAAAGCTCTTGAGGAGATAGAGAGAGACTTAAAAGAGAGGGTAGAGTGGTTCAAAAGACAAGGCAGGGAGGTAGAAGCCCAAAGGCTCTATCAAAGAACTATGCACGACATAGAGATGATCAGGGAGATAGGGCACTGCAAGGGTATAGAGAACTACTCTCGCTACTTTGACGGCAGGAAACCCGGAGATCCTCCTTTTACCCTCCTTGACTACTTCCCGGAGGACTTCCTCCTGATAGTGGACGAGTCCCACATGACCATTCCCCAGCTGAGAGCTATGTATAACGGAGACAGATCCCGTAAGGAAAAGCTCGTAGAATACGGCTGGAGGCTTCCTTCCGCTTTGGACAACAGACCTCTAAAGTTTGAAGAGTTCTTAGAAAGGATAAACCAGGTTATCTACGTTTCCGCAACACCGGGAGAGTGGGAGATTCAAAGAAGTGGAGGTAAAGTGGTAGAGCAGATCGTCAGGCCAACGGGACTTCTCGATCCGGAAGTGGAAGTGAGACCTACCCAAGGTCAGCTCGAAGACCTTATCAGGGAAATAAAGAAACGCAAAGAGAGGAACGAAAGAGCTTTAGTTCTTACTACCACTAAGAGACTTGCGGAGGAAGTAGCGGATTATCTTACCGAAAGAGGTATAAAGGCAACTTATATGCACTCAGAACTGGATGCGATCGAAAGGGCGAAAGTGGTAAAGGATCTCAGGAGCGGCGAGGTAGATGTGGTCGTCGGGGTAAATCTCCTGAGGGAGGGTCTTGATCTTCCAGAAGTCTCTTTGGTGGCGATCTTGGAGGCGGACAAGGAAGGGTTTTTGAGAAGCTACACCTCCCTGATACAGACCATAGGTCGTGCGGCAAGGAACGCAAACGGCAAAGCCATCCTCTATGCGGACAGGGTAACTGAATCCATGAGGCGGGCCATAGAAGAAACCAACAGAAGAAGGGAGATCCAAAAACGCTACAATTTAGAACACAACATAACCCCCGAGACCGTTAGGAAACCTATCAAGGATCTCCTTGCCATTGAAGAGCTGGACTTTGTAAAGGTGCCAACCTCAATACCTAAGAATGTAAGGAAGGAGGAGGATCTCATAAAAGAGATAGAAAAACTCGAAAAGGAAATGTGGGCTTGTGCTCAAAAGTGGGAGTTTGAAAAGGCTGCGAAGTTAAGGGATAAGATAAAGGAGCTCAAATCTTTGCTCAACCTAAACTAAAAAAGTCTAAAGAAGGAAGGAGGGGCGGGCGTGGGACCGCGGGAAGCGACAGCCACACGGGAAGGTTAGAAAACAAACCTAAACTGAACGGTTATCGCGTCGTTGTCTATGTCGTTTCTCTCTTCGTCTATCTTCTGATACTCAAAGGTCCAACCGAAGAGTTTAGCCTTGTCATACCAGTAGTTTATGCCTATGGAAGTTACCCTGAGCTGTCCCAAGGTCGCCCTGTCTTTACCCGCTCTGTTACCCCTTATGAAGTTTGCAGCGTCCCCGTATGCCCTTCCGTTAACCTCCTTTATTTCCGGATCCCATATGTAGAAGCTCAGGTAAGGCTCCCAAAGGTGGGTTTTGCCCGGATTGAGAAGCCAAGCACCTTTGATTATGAACCACCTGTTGGAAAGGCTCTCGTCGGTGTTGTTGGGACCGAGCCAAAGGCTCGAGAACCTCGTCTCTCCGAGCTCGGTGATAAACACTAACGGGCCGTAGTGAAGTGCAAAATCAAAGCCATACATTCTCATGTTTACTGGGTTGTTTCTAACTTCGGGGGTGGTTACAGGGTTAGGGAGTATTAAGTATGGAACCCTAACTTGGACGGATCCCGCTCCGGGAGTAGGAACACCTTGACCGTTTAGACCGGGGGCAGGGCCTTGAGTATCGGTAAGAAGTTCTTGGTCTATGTTGTTTTGAAAGGCAAATGAAACTCCTACGGTTATACCTTTCCTCTTACCGAGGTAGGTATCCCTGTAGAGCCAGTTAAGACCTTTGGGTTTGCCCTCCGGTTTCCCGAACATGAGAGTAGTCCTGAAGGTATACAGGAAAGAGTCCGTAGAGTTACCCCTCAGTTGTGAAAGGCAGGGGGCTCCGCAACCTACTTGGGATGCGTCCGTCCCCCTTACCGTTTCGTCCCAAGGTTGATCTATCCCCTTAAAGCCGTCAAATATCCCCACAAAACCGTCCCAAGTTATTCTCTTAAAGCCTTTTGCCTTGTTTCCTTTCCTAACGTGGATGAATCCTCCGTAGGATCTTCCGGTAACGTTTGCTACCGTGAGGTGTGTCCACCTAAGAGTTGCAAAGGTCCTGTCCGACTCTAAGTTGTCAAAACCGGTTCTACCGTATTGCTCCCTTCCCAGTGGAATTCTGGGGAATCCGAGGTGTGCGTCCACTATCCAGTTTTCTAAGTTTAGCATCTCGTGTATTGCAAACTTCAGATCGAGTTCGTGTAGAGCGAAGTTCCTTCCTCCGAGGAGTTCTCCTTGCCTTTGGTATCCCGCGGGTTGTCCCCCGAAGGGAGCTATGTAAGATTCCCTTCCCGTGTTGTTGAGCCTCATGACGAAGTTAAACTTGAAGTATTTGTTGTAGCTTCCCCCAAAACGGACCCTGATCCGCCTGAAGGAGGTATCGAAGTTACCGCTGGGTGCGTTGACGAAGTTGGGCCTGTTCTCGTCACTGATCTTTTGGTATCTAAACCAAGCTTCGATTAGAAAGTTAATGTCCAAAAACTGCTGGGTTGAAGCACTCCATACCCTTATAGCGTGTGCACTCTCAGGGCTAAAGATCGCAAGGGCACTCAGAAGCCCTCCCGCAACCGCAAGCTTCCTCATCCTTTATCCCTCCCTTACTGAACCTTTATGTACGCGTATCCCAAAGTTTGAAGATGAGCAACGGTCCCTACACCTGAGGGAACGATCTTTACAAAATCGTATAGCTTTCCTGCGAGCTTGGCCCTTTTGACCGTTATACCGCAAACGTAGAAGTCAACGCCGTATTGGAGAAGCTCCTCCATCTTTATTCTCAAAGCCTTCTGATCTATAGGCTCTTTGGCCCACTTGGTTCCTTTCAGATCTTTGAGAAGGAACTTGGCTCCCGCACCGTGGGAAACGACCACTATCTTTATCTTGAAAGGATCAAAGTCGTATACGGACAGGTGATTCGTAATGTTCCTGAGCATAGTCTTGAAGCGCTTCTCCTGAGGAAAGTCCGCGTGGTAGATGACGTTTACCTTAGCTTCTTTCTTCATATCTTCAAAACTCAGCCTTACGTTCTTAGCGGACGCTACGGATCCCGCCAAAGAAACTCCCAAGCTCAAAGCACCTACCTTCAGAAAGTCCCTCCTGTCCATGAAAACTACCTCCTTAAGTTCTTCACTTGTTTTCTGTTCAAGAGGTGTGCCAAAGGAAGCTTCGGAGAAATATATAGTTACATCAATAACTTACGAAAAATCAAGTTTAAAGCCTCTTTGTCAAAATGGCAAGAGCTTTGCCAAATTGACACTCACTTGAGACCGAGGGTTTCTATCTTTCGATAGAGTGTTCTCAAAGGGATACCCAGTATCTCGGAAGCTTTTCTCTTGTTCCCTCCAACCGCTTCCAGAACCTTCTTTATGTAGTCCTTTTCCAAATCCTTGAGAGGGATAAACCCGTTCGAAGATCTGCTGTTTGACTCCTCATCGATATCCAAAACATCCGCGTCTATAAGATCCCCCTCCGCAAAAAGGACAGCCCTCTCTATCACGTTTTTTAGTTCTCTAACATTTCCAGGCCAGTGGTAATCAAGGAGTTTCGCCTTAGCGGATTCCGTAAAGCCCTTTACCTTAGAGTTATACTTACGGGTAAAAACCTTGAGAAAGTGTTCCGCAAGGGGAAGAATGTCTTCGGGCCTTTCCCTTAAAGGAGGGACCCTTATTTCAACTACGTTCAACCTGTAGTAGAGATCTTCTCTGAACTTCCCTTCCTCGACGAGTTTCTTTAGATCCCTGTTCGTCGCTGTGACTATCCTAACATCGCTGAAGATCTCCTTTCTTCCCCCAACCCGGTAAAAGCGCTTGGTCTCTATGGCTCTCAGAAGTTTACTCTGAAGCTGAAGATCCATCTCCCCTATCTCGTCCAAAAAGAGGGTCCCCCCGTCGCTTAGCTCAAAGAAGCCTTCCTTGGATCTGTTTGCTCCCGTAAAAGCTCCCTTTTCGTATCCGAAGAGTTCCGCTTCCAAAAGGTCGGAAGGGATCGAAGCCACGTTTATCGCTACAAACGGTTTGTTTCTTCTCTCACTTTGAACGTGGATAAGTCTTGCAAGGATCTCCTTTCCTACACCGCTTTCTCCTACGATCAAAACGGGACAGTCCGAACAAGAAACCCTCTGAAGTTTTTTCAGGATTTCTTTCATGGAAGGGCTGTGAAATACGGGAAACTCCTTCAGATCCCTTTCTTTCTTCAAAAGCAGATTTTCCTGAGCGAGGCTTCTTTTTTCCATAGCCTTCTCAACGAGCAGTTCGAGTTCCTGCAAAGAACAGGGCTTAGTTAGAAAATCGTAAGCGCCTTTCTTCATAGCTTCTACCGCGGTCTTGACGGTTCCATGCCCCGTAAGAACTATAACCTCCGTTAGGGGACTTTCTTCCTTTACTTTCTCAAGAAGCTGAAGACCGTTTCCATCGGGAAGTAAGAGATCCAAGATTACAACTGCAAAGTCCTTGCGATCAATAAGATCAAGGGCTTTTTTAAGATCACCCACACCCTCTACTTGAAAACCTTTGGACGAAAGAAAGTCAACAATAAGATCCCTGAAGTCCTTTTCATCCTCTACTATTAGAACCCTCAAACTCCGCCTCCCTAAAGAAAATTACCTGAGCCACAGTCCCCCCTTGAGGATGAGGTTCTATCTTAACT
>WFYK01000025.1 GCA_015490105.1 Aquificaceae bacterium
CCCATTAGCAGCTTTGCCTGTAGCTATGATTTGATTATTAGCTACATCGTATACATACAGATTTTTATTAGCATCTTGAAGAAGGAGATTTCCGTTTGCGAACTTGTGAATTCCGTAAAGGGGTGTGTTAAAGTTGGCATCGTTGGATACAAGCGTAGCATCGAAGGTTCCGTCATCCTTAAGATCTAATACATAAAACTTGTAGTTGGGTCCTGATACCCCAGTAGAAGCTACATTAGCTACTATTAGAGCTTTCTTTATAACGTTAGCGGTAACTTGCTGACCACCCTGATCTCCTCCTTGCTGACCACCCTGATCTCCTCCTTGCTGATTGTTCTGTGGGGTTGTTCCATCATCACCGCCACCACAGGAGACCGCAAACATTCCCAAACCGAAGATAGCTGTTGCCAGAAGTAGTTTCTTTTTGCTCATGTTCAATCCCTCCTTTTCGCTAAATTTCTCAAAGGCAATTATAGGAGAGAACTTTTTTAAAAGTCAAGTTTTTTGTCCTCTCCCAAATTGCCTTCACCTTGTAGGTGTATTATACCAGAAGGTCGGTTCAAGAGTTTTCGGGTAATTTTACCCGCGTGAAAGGCACTGGCAAAGGAGGTTCCCTTAAAGGTTCCAAAAGGTGTTTCAAAAATATATGGCTCTAAGGCGTCCGCTTTCGTGCAGATCTTTTGGGGAAAGCAGGGTTTTCCCGCTACCGCTATTACCCCTCGTAGGCGCGCCGGGAAGGGGAGCCTTTCGGAGGGTTTGTTCCCTACGGGAGCTACTACTTTTATGCCCTTTTTGAGGGCAAACTTGAGAAGAAGTTCTACCGCCCTGTCGCGGGCGGGTGTTCCGAAGGAGAGGTTTATAACTTTTATATCCCTGAGGATTGCATCAACGAGAGCCTTCAGGATACTCCAGCTGTCGCACCTTCCTTCGGAGCAGACCCTGTAAAGAAGGAGGGGGGTCTTCGCTTCCTTGTATAGGATGTAGACTACCGCGGTTGCGTGATCTTCGGGCTTGTAAGGATCTTTGCGGAAGTTCTTTACAAGGAGGGGAACGTCTTTTAGAAGCCTTAGATCCGCTCCCGTGTCCAAGACCGCAACAAGGGGGCCTTTTGAGACTTGAAAGCCCTCAGGCTTTAGGCTTTGAACCTCTCCCGCCAAGGTGTAGATGTAGTTGGGCTGGAAGAAGAGAACTTTTCCGGTGAGTTTTTTGCCGAGGTCTTTCGGGGTCTTTTCCCACTTTATGAGGGAAAAGTGAAGGCCTCGAAAGGTTTGGGTGTCTAAGATTTGAAGGTCCGCGGGAGGCGGGCTTTCGGAGACGAGGATAAACTGGAAGGGGACCGCGGGGGCGCTTTTGTCTGAGGGAGCTTGCTTTGCCATGAGGCTTTTTGTAATGAGGATCAAAAGACCCACTCCTACCGCTATGCCCACTATAGTTCCCGTTTGAGGGCCCGAATCTCCTCCTCCCCCCTGCCTTTGACCAGGTATGGGAACGATCACCGTTTGGGCCCAAAGGAGGGAAAAGACGCAGAGTATCCCTATCAACCCCCTCATTGGCTCCTAAAATACTAACATGGGTGTCTTTCTTGCTCTGGCGATAGCTTTCCTCCTTTCCTGCGGATCTTCTCAGGACAAAGAGAAAGGAATACTCTTGGTCTTCAAGGAGGAGGTTCAAGAGGAGTTTTTCAGCAGGGTCTCCCTCCGGGTTTCTTCCGAAAGGCAAGATCCTTACTTGCTAACCAAAGAAGGGCCTTTCTTTCCCGGCGATGAGGTGATCTTTGAAGGGCCTTTCCCGGAGGAGGGAGAGGTTCACTTGGAAGCTTTCGTATACAACCCTTCGGGAGAGGTTTCCTATTACGGGTGGACGGTAGCGGACTTTCTCTCCTCCGAGACCGTTTACTTGGAGGTGGTTCATCCGGATCTTCGGATAGAGGGTTTTGTTCCCTTCTTGGACGGGGAAAAGCTTGTAGACCCTCCTGCTTACACGTTCTTGGGAGGGGACCTTTCTCAAGAGGGAGACACCGGAGTCTATCTTGCCCACAAAAGGGAGGAGGGGCTTTTAAGCTTTACCTACATCTACGGCAAAGATCTGGCTCGCTTGCCCTACGTTGAAGTCTATACCCTGAAGGCGGATCTCCCTCAAAGTGAGTCTTTCTTGAGGCTTTCGGGAAGCTACGAGGGGATCTTGGTAGAAGGAACAGAACTGAGGATCCGATCCGATAGGATCTTCTCGGACGGGAGTTACCTCATAGCGGGCGTGGGCGAGGGGATTTACCTCTTTAGCGGGAATGTCTCAGACGGGAGTTTAACCTTGGAGAGGTTTTCTTGCATCAGCGGATCGGATCCCGATTGCGCTCAGATCGATCTATCCGTTCAGGGTGTAGATCCAGATAGGGTAGAGATACACGTTCTTGTTGGGGGTTTAGATCTTTTGGTCAGTTCGGGAGACAGGTTTTTGAAGGGTCTTGGGGGAGATTATGTGGGGAGGTTTTTTGGAACTTACTCTTTTGAAAACTGCAATCTGTTCTGGAGGGTAGACGTTCCTCTGGGAGAGGGTTTTGACGGGACCGCTCAGGTGGAGATCCTTCCGGTAAAGGTTTCTTTGTCCGATCCTGTCAGCGGGACGATCAGGGTTTACGGGCCGGGGGTCGAGGTAGAGGGCTTCTGTGAGAATGCAAAGGCGGTTGAGTTTCCCGCACCCGCAGGTATTTTGAAGGAGGGAACATTCTTTGAGGTTCAAGAGGGGCTGTCGGTGGTGGGTGTTTTGATAAGGGATTTGAGTGTTTCTCTTCCCAAGGCAAGTGTCGACGAGACCCGCTTTTACTCGGACGGGGATCACGCTGTGTTTTCTTTTTCCAAAAGCGGGAGTTTGGAATACTGCTCTTTAAAGTTGGAGGGCTTTAGCTTGAAGGTAGAGGTGGACAGGATCCCTTCATTTATGAATTACGTTAAGTTAGGTAGGGTTTTGGGCCTTGACCTTCCTTCCGCCTTGGGAGAGGGTCCTCTTTTTGATCTTACCTGCTGGTCTGGAGATGGAAGCTTTTACGTTGGACGTAGGGTTTCTCCTCAAGGAATCGCTCAAGCTTATCTCTTTCCCCTATCAGATAAAACTCTCTCTCACCCAATGGGCCTTCTATCTTCAGAGAAGCCCTGAGTAGATCTTCCGAGAGGGTAAGTAGGCTAACATCTTGAACGAACTCTACCCTTTCACGTTCTTGGGCGGACATGGTCTCGTATTGGGTTCCTTTGAAAAAGAGGCTAATGAAGGAAGCGGTTACCAGAAATACAAGTATTAAGGATCCCTCCACTAAGGCTAACTTCTTCCAGCGCTTTGCCTTTTCTCTTTCTATCCTCCTGAGGACTTCCCCTTCGAGAGCTTGAGGGCCCCTGACCCTCTTGTAGTATTCTTCAAGAGCTTTTTTGATCTTCATTTTTTAGCCTCCTTACTATCTCCTTTAGCTTCTTCTTGGCGTGGAAGACGCGGGTCTTTACTGTGTTTTCGGGGATGTTGAGGATCTTGGCTATCTCCGAGTAGGGGAGATCCTCGTAGAAGGCGAGGTGGATCACTTCCCTGTGAAGGGGCGGGAGTTCCTCTATGGCTTTTCTGAGGATTTCCACATCTTCGTCAAGTTCCACATCTTCGTAAACCGCATCCCGCTCGTTTATCTCATAAGTTAAGGGGTGTCTCTTTCGTTTTCTGATGAAGTTCATGCACACGTTCCTCGCAACGCCGAAGATCCAAGTACTCACCTTTGAGTTTCCCTTAAAACGCTTTGCGGACTTCCATATTTGAAAGAATGTTTCCGCGGTAGCTTCTTCGCTGTCCTCGTAGTTTTGAAGGAGACTGTAGGTGTAGGCAAATACCCTGTCTTTGTAGAGGTCTATGAGTTTTTTTAGTGCTTTTTCGTTCCCTTTTGCGATCTCCTCTATTAGGGTGCTTTCGTTCATTTCCTTTTCTCTAATTAGTTAGTGTATAACTCCATTCGTCGGTTCAGATTTTTCTGATATCCACGAAGGAGCCACTTTCGAACTCTTTGAGTTTGGGGATCAGATCGAAGATAATCTTTGAGGCTTCCTCGGGGGTTCTTTTGGGAGCATTTTTTATTCTTTTGATGGAGGGATACTTTTCTTCGTCCTGTTTCATAACCTCCTCGAGCATGGGGGTAAGAACGAGGCCGGGAGCCAAAGAGATGAGATGAGAACTTTCCATTTCCCTTGCGTAGAGCTTTATGAGGCAGTCCAAGGATGCTTTGGATATGGAATAAGCGTTCCAACCCCTGTTGCAGTTGTGCCCGGCTCCCGAAGATATGGCGATCACCTGCTTTAGGGAAATTCCAAGATCTAAGAGGGTATCTAAGATTACCTTGTTCGCCCAGACGTTTACCCTCATTACCTCTTCGAATACCCTCAAGGGAACGTCCTTCATGTCTCCGAACTGCCCCAAGATCCCCGCGTTGAGGATGGTAAGGTCTAAGGTGTCCACTCCTTTTAGGAGTTTTTCCAACGCTGAGGGTATGCGTTCAAGGTCCCTGAGGTCGCACTGTTGAAAGGAAACCCTACCTTTTAGATCTTCGGGGAGGTGCCTGCTGAGGGCAAAAACCTTATAACCCCTTTTTAGACCTTCTTGAGCTAAGGCTTTTCCGAGACCCGAACCTACGCCGGTTATAAATAGATTCATCAGTCCTTCAGATGAACTATTTCCGAAGATCCTTCGTAACCTTTGAGTCTGAATATGGCCACTATAAGACCCAAGCCTACCGCCACTTCCGCAGCGGCGACGGTAAGCACGAAGAGGGCAAATATTTGACCGTCCACGTTCTTTAGATAGCTGTCCACCGTAACGAGGGTGAGGTTGACCCCGTTTAGCATTATCTCGGTGCTCACGAGCATGGTAATGAGATTTTTACGGATCATAACCCCCAAAAGTCCGATCAAAAATACCAGAACGCTCAGGAGAAGGTAAGCTTTCTCTATCGGCATGGGCAAAATTTTACATTAACTTTCGTGGTTGTGGGCTTCCTTATGGGTAAAGTAGAGGGCCAAGGCTATCCCCAAAGCCCCGAGGGAAAGAAAGAGGATGTCTACGGGCTCGTTATATTCCATGTCCGTAGCTTCCTTGAAAAAGGTCACTATCAGAACCATTATCACCACCCTTCCGAGCTTGGTCTTCAGGTCTTCCAAGTTGGTGATGAACAAAACTTTTGAGCTTCTCGGATCCCTTTCCGCAACGTCTATCTTGGAGATGAAAAGCTCGTAAAGTCCTAAAGAAAAGATAAGCAGAAAGGTAGCTATCAGGAACATGTCTATGGAGGCTATGGCGGATGCAACGAGCTTTTTAGAAAGAAGATCGTAGTTTAAGGTTTTGAAAAACTTCACGAGGGGCAAAAACACCTCTACGAGACCTGCCAAGAAAAGGGCAAAAGATCCCACAAGAGAACTCAAGACCGCCAGAAGAACCAAAAGGCGTGACTTCCAAAGGAAAGCTTCAAATATGAGTTCGATCTTTTTCATGGGAAGAAAATTTTAGGACAAAAGCAAAGTATAATCTCCTTCTTGAAATTATGTTATGAAATGCTTATCATAAAACCGTCATGATCCAGAGAATTACCATCTCTATGAACAAGGATCTGGTTGAGGAGTTGAGGAGGCTTGCCCACATGGAGGGAGTGAGCCTTTCCAAATTTATTGCAAAATCACTTGAAGAGTTTGTTATAGAGAGAAAAAAGAAGGAGGCCGGTAAAAGGCTTTTAGATTTCAAGTTGTCGGAATCTGAAGTTGAAGATGCCTTGAAAGATCTTCACCGTATGAGGAAGGAAGAGTGGAAAGTGTAGGGCTGGACACGGGATTCTTCATTAGGGTATTTGAAGGAAATGTTAAAGCGGTCCGAATATGGGAAAAGATAGTAAGCGGGGAGTTAAAAGCAATTACTTCTTCCCTCGTGCTTTTTGAACTCAAAAGGCTTTTTCACAAACTCGGAAGGGCTAAAGATTGGAATGGTATCAGTGAAGCTATACTTCTGAATTGTGAAGTTGTTTCCGTGAATCCGCATGTAGCGGAAAGCGGAGCGGACATAAGCCACGGAACGGGGCTTCCCGCAGTGGACGCTTTGATATACGCGAGTCTAAAAAAGGCGGATGTGTTCTACACAACAGATAGAAGTTTTGAAATTTTGAAGGCAAGGAAAAAGCCGCAAATTGTTATAGTGTAAAATCTATACCAGCTCTACGTCGTCCTCACCTAAATACTCTCCGCTTTGGACCTCTATCATCTCAAGGGGGATCTTGCCCACGTTTTCTATCTTGTATGGCTCGGATCTTCTCACAAAAAAGCTCTCGTTTTCGTGAACGAAAAATTCTTTCTCTCCGAGCCTTACCTTAGCGACACCTCTCAGAACTATCCAGTGGACGGTTCTGTGGTGGTGCATGCGGTAGGGGAGGGACTTTCCGGGGTTTATTGTGATCTTCTTTATCCTGTATCTGTCCCCCTCGTCGAGGAAGGCGGTCCTTCCGAAGGGCGTGTAGTTTTTCACAGACTCTTTCACCCTTCTGTCATCCCTCTTTTTTAGTTCCTCCACGACCTCCCTGACTTTTTGGGAGGCCTCTTTACTCACTATCAGGGTCGCGTCTTCCGTGCTAACCACGAGGTAGTCTTTCAAACCTATGCAGGCGATGAGATTCCCCCCTTTGGAGAAGAGCAAGGAACCTTCGGATCCTACTTCGACCACATCTCCTACTTTGCTGTTTCCTGATCCATCTTTGGGAAGGTTGTCGTATACGGACTTCCACGATCCCACATCGCTCCAGCCCATCTCCACGGGAGCTACCGCTATATTTTGAGTTTTCTCTAAGATGGCGTAGTCAAAGGAGATGGACTCAAGACCCGGAAAGGCCCTTAAAAAGTCTTCCCAACTCAGGGAAAAGTCAACAGCGCTGAAGAACTTAGCGTAGTCTTCCTTAACTCTCCCTAAAGGAAAGAAAAATATCCCGCAGTTCCAAAGGAAGTTTCCGCTCTCTAAAAACTCCTGAGCTTTCTCCGGAGAAGGCTTTTCCACGAACCTTTTTACCTTCTTTATGGGGCCGAGATCTTCTCCCATCTCTATGTATCCGTAGCCCGTCTCCGGGTAAGAGGGCTTCTCTCCGAAGAGGACTATATAACCTTCCTCAACCACAGGAAGTGACTTTTCCACCGCTTCCTCGAAGGCTTTTGGGTTTTTTACCAGGTGATCGGAGGGGAGAACAAGGATGGGCTCTTTCGGACTCTCGCCCAGATCAAGGAGTTTTTTTAGCGCGAGGGCTATGGCGGGTGCGGTGTTTCTTCCCGCGGGTTCGGTTATGATCTGAACGTCTTTGAGGCCGATCTCTTCGAGCTCACCCTTTACGATCCACTCGTATTTTTCTCCGGTAACGACGAAAATCTCATTCTCCGCTACAAGATCGTAGGCTCTTAAGATCGTCTCCTGAAAGAGGGACCTTTCGGAAAAGATCCTCAAAAACTGCTTCGGGAAGTTTTCCCTCGAAAGGGGCCAAAGGCGCGTTCCGCTCCCTCCGCACAAAACAATCACTTTCATCTTAAAGCTTAGGATAACATAGAATTGGGGCAATGAACGAAAAGGAGATGGAGTGGGCCTTCCCGAGGATAAAGAGGCTACCTCCTTACGTTTTTGCGGTCGTAAACGAGCTAAAACACAAACTCAGGAGGCAAGGCGAAGACATCATAGATCTGGGGATGGGGAACCCTAACATACCTCCCGCGGATCACATAATAGAAAAGCTCTGCGAGGTAGCCAGAAGACCCAACGTTCACGGATACTCCGCCTCCAAGGGAATTCCGCGCCTGAGAAAGGCCATATGCGACTTTTACCGCAGGCACTTTGACGTGGATTTGGACCCTGAGAGGGAAGCGATAATGACCATAGGGGCAAAGGAGGGATACTCTCACCTGATGCTCGCCATGGTAACTCCCGGAGATTCGGTCGTCGTCCCGAACCCCACCTACCCCATTCACTACTATGCACCCATAATAGCGGGAGGGGAAGTAAGGACCATACCTATTGCAGGTGTGGACGACCCTCAGGAAACCTTTTTAAAGAACCTCCACGACACCCTAAAGAGCTCTATGCCACCTCCCAAGGCGGTGGTGGTGAGTTTCCCTCACAACCCCACAACCGTCTGCGTGGACATAGACTTTTTCAGAGAATTGATCGCTTTAGCGAAGAGGGAAGGGGTTTGGGTGGTTCACGACTTTGCTTACGCGGACATAGCCTTCGACGGCTACAAGCCACCGTCAATTTTGCAGGTGGAAGGGGCAAAGGAGGTGGCTGTAGAGCTTTACTCCATGTCCAAGGGATTTTCCATGGCGGGATGGAGGATAGCCTTCGCGGTGGGAAACGAAAGGATCATAAAGAACTTGGCTCACCTCAAGAGCTATTTGGACTACGGGGTTTTTACCCCTATACAGGTTGCCGCGATCGTAGCCTTGGACGGACCTTACGAAGTTGTTGAGAGAAACGCCCGCGTTTACGAGAGCAGGAGAAACGTCCTCGTAGAAGGCCTGAGAAAGATAGGTTGGCACGTGGAAAAGCCCAAAGCTACCATGTTCGTGTGGGCGAAGATCCCAGAGTGGATCGGCATGAACTCCTTGGACTTTTCTATGTTCCTCTTGAAGGAAGCTAAGGTTGCGGTGGCTCCCGGTGTGGGCTTTGGAGAACACGGAGAGGGTTTTGTCAGGTTCGCTCTTGTAGAAAACGAACTCAGGATAAGGCAAGCGGTGAGGGGCATAAGGAGAGCCTTTAGGAAACTCGGTGCAAAGGTATGAACAGAACCCTCTACTTCGGTGAGGGTCTCTTTGAGACCATCCGCTGGAGGAGTTCTCAAAAGAGGCTTAAGCTTCACTACGAAAGACTAAAAAATTCCGCGGAGTTTTTTCATATACCTTACCCTTCCTTTGAAGAGTTTTTAACAATCCTCGAAAGGACCGTGGATCCGGTGGACGGCCTCTACGTTAAGTTTTGTCTTCTGTCTCACGGAGGGGATTACTTTGCGGATCTTCCCGACGACTACCGGGTTAAGGTAATAGTCAAAGCCTTACCCAAAGCCCCTTCAGAAGTATCCCTGACCCTCTCACCTTTCAGGAGACACTCCCAAAATCCAATCTTCTACCACAAGACCATGAACTATACCTTCAACATACTCGTAAAAAGAGACGCAAGGGATCGGGGATACTTCGATGCGGTAGTCTTAAACGAACGGGATCAAGTCACTGAATGTTCATCTTCTAATTTGATAGTTCTTAAGGGATCTTCTCTCTTTACACCCGCGCGCAAGAGCGGTCTTCTGTGGGGAACGACCCTCGAGGAGCTGAGGCTGTCTCTTGAGATTAAGGAAGAATACTTGAAGATCGACGACCTGATAAGGGCGGACGCCTTGTTTGTCTGCAACTCCATAATGGGTGTGGTTCCCGTGAGGGAGTTTTTAGGTTACGAGAAACCTTCTAAGGAGATCTTCAAAGATGTCTTCTCAGGGTTGGAGAACGATTAGACTTCCCCGCGACGAGTGGGAAAGGGTAAAGGAGTTCCTTCAAAAAGAGGGCCTCTCGCCTGCACAAGAAGATTTTTCCCTCTGGGCTTTTAAAGGCGAGAATGTCAAAGCGGTCCTTTTCAAAAGCGGTGCTTTGCTCCTTCAAGGGAAAGGATCGGATCGGATCGCTCAAGGGATCCTCGATCAGATAAAGCCTTTAAAAGTTTGTGAAGCGGGATGCGACGAAGCGGGAAAGGGTGATCTCTTCGGGCCTTTGGTCCTTTGCTGTGCGGTCATAAGCCCCGAAAACTACAAAGAGGTTCTATCCCTGACGCCGAGAGACTCTAAAGATCTAAAAAGGGACAAGGTTTTAAAACTATCGGAGGAGCTAAAAAAGATAGTCTTCTACAAGTGCATAAGCCTGTATCCTGATCGCTTCAACGAACTTTGGAAGGAGACGGGATCTATAAACAAGATTATGGACAGGGCCTACAGGAGGTTAATAGAGGAAATAAGGAAAAGTGCACGAGACTGTGAAATTTTTGTAGACAGATACTCTTCCAAGAATCCCTTTGAAGATATGAGAGGCGTTCACTTCGTGGAAAGGGGGGAAGAAAGGGTAAGCATATCGGTTGCAAGTATCCTCGCCAAGGCAAAGTTCCTAAAAGGATTGGAGAAACTAAAAGAGGTCTACCGCGTCGAGGTTGTTCCCGGATCAAGCAAAGAAGCTTACGATCTCGCAAGGTCTATTCCGGAAGATATAAGAAAAAAGGTGACCAAAGCCTTTTACGGGATCCGCTAAGGAAGAGTTATATTTGCAATAAGAGGTTCTTATACTATAATTAGAGGGTTGGCATGATTGACATTTCTAAGCTCAAGACGTTCGTGACGGTCGCGGATTTAGGAAGTTTTTCAAAAGCATCGGAGATCCTATACATTACACAGCCCGCGGTCACCCAGCAAATAAAGGCTCTTGAAAAGACCATAGGTGCGAAGCTCTTTCAACGGCAAGGCGGGAAGATGTGTCTTACCGAAGAGGGTAAAAGGATATACGAGATAGCCAAGGTCCTCTTGGGAAGCTACGAGGGCCTTATGGAAGAGATAGCCAAGATAAAGAAGGATCTCAAGGACACCCTTTTCTTGGGAGTGAGTGCTACGCTCAGCGAATACGTAGTTCCCCAGCTTATAGCGGAGTTCCACAGGGAGTTCCCCAGCGCTACGGTGAAGATCTTCACAGGGAACTCTCACGACGTGGAGGAGGGCCTAATTTCCGGGGTCTTAAACTTAGGCATAATAGAGAGGGAGCCTTCCAACAGGTTCGTCAGCATCCCTTGGCTTGAAGACGAGATCATATTCTTCACCCATCCGGAAAACCCCCTTGCCTCTAAGAGGGAGATAGATCCGGAAGACCTTTACGATGTGGATCTCGTAATGCGCGAAACCAACTCAGGAACGAGGAAGATCGTCAGAGAGACCCTCGAAAAATTAGGGATAGTTTTCGAACGGTTGAAGATAAAGATAGAAGCAAACAGCAGTAGAACGATACTCCACATAGTGAAGGGAGGATACGGTGCCTCCTTCCTGTCTAAAGGTCTACTCCTTAAGGAAATTCAAAGGGGAACGGTGGTCCCTGTCAAAATAAGGGGTTTTCAGGTAAAGAGACGCTTCAACATAATTTATCCTAAGAACTCGAACGTTACCTTCCTCTCCAACAACTTCGTTAAGTTCATCCTTTCGAGAACCCAAGAGAGCGTAACGGAAAAGGTATGAAAGCTGTAATATTCGACGTGGACGGAGTGATCGTAGACGTCAGGGAGAGCTATCACCACGCCATAAAGCTTACCGCGGAACACTACCTTGGAAGGGAGGTTCCCTTGGATCTGATCAAAGAGTTTAAGTTCTCGAGGGGGATAAACAACGATTGGGACGCGACCTTTGAGCTTCTAAGGAGCTTCGGCAAGGAGGTGGATTACGAAGATCTCGTCGAGAAATTTACCGAGTTTTACGAGGATCTAAAGCATAAGGAAAAACAGATCCTGTCGACGGAGTTTTTCTCAGAACTAAAGGACCTTGGTATACCCCTCGGTATAGTCACGGGAAGGCCGAAAAGGGATCTGGAGTTTGTCTTAGATCGCTTTTCTTTGAAAGGTCTGTTTGATGTGACCGTTGACGAGGACGACGTTGTAGACAAGAACCTCAGAAAGCCTCATCCTTTTCCCTTGCACCTTTGTATGGAAAGCTTAGGGGTAGAGTCCGCTATCTACGTGGGAGACAACAAGGCGGACGCGGAAATGGTCCGCTTTTACAAAAAGATTTACGGAAAGCCCGTCTCCTTCGTTCACTTTAAAAAGGTCGTTCCCCTGAGCTTAGAGGCGGACGCGAGTGCGGAGAGTGAAGAGGAACTCAAAGATCTTATCCTTCGAGAGGTTTCCCGGAGTCCGGAAGGAGCACGGGGATCCCCTCTTTGATCTCGTAAAAGACCTTACAGTTTTTACAAACGAGCCTGTTTTTTTCTTCTTCGTAGAGGAGATCCCCCTTGCAAACGGGACAGGCCAGTATTTTGATCAGATCTTCAGATAAGCTCATGTTCCAAACTCCCACGAGGAGAGGTATTTAACCTGTTCCGGTGTAAGCTCATCTATCTGAACACCCATCGCTTCCAGTTTTAGGCGTGCCACTTCCCTATCTATCTCGTCGGGAACCTTGTAGACGGTCTTTTTGAGCTTTTCGTTGTTCTTTACTATGTATTCCGCACAGAGGGCTTGGTTGGCAAAGGACATGTCCATCACCGAAGCGGGGTGACCCTCCGCGGAAGCGAGGTTAACGAGCCTGCCCTGAGACAAGACGAAGATCCTCCTTCCGTCAGCGAGCCTGTATTCTTCTACTTCCTTCCTTATAGTTCTCTTGGAAACGCTCATCTCCTCAAGGGCTTGGAGGTCTATTTCCACGTTGAAGTGTCCAGAGTTTGCCACTATGGCTCCGTCCTTCATAACCTCGAAGTGCTCCTTTCTTATCACCGAAGTGTTTCCCGTAACCGTTACGAAGAAGTCTCCAACTTTGGCCGCTTCTATCATTGGCATAACCTGAAAGCCGTCCATCTTAGCTTCCAAGGCCTTTATGGGATCTACTTCGGTCACTATCACGTTAGCTCCCATGCCCCTCGCCCTTTGAGCCACACCTTTCCCGCACCAGCCGTATCCCGCAACCACGAAGGTGGATCCCGCAATTAGCCTGTTGGTAGCCCTTAAAATCCCGTCTATAGTGGACTGGCCCGTTCCGTAACGGTTGTCAAACATGTGCTTTGTGTAGGCGTCGTTTACCGCTACTATGGGAAACTTCAAGACCCCCTCTTTTGCCATAGCCTTCAGCCTTATCACACCCGTAGTTGTTTCTTCCATTCCCCCCAAGACCTTGTCCGCAAGGGAGGGGTATTCCTTGTGGAGTGTAGAGATAAGATCCGCCCCGTCGTCTATTACCACGTCGGGCTTTTTCTCTATAACCGCTTTTAGGTGGGCATAGTAGGTATCCCTGTCCTCACCCCTTATTGCAAATACCGGAATCCCGAAGTCCTTCACAAGGGAAGCGGCAACATCGTCTTGGGTAGATAGGGGGTTAGAGGCTGTCAGGAAAACGTTGGCTCCTCCCTCTTTGAGGGTTATAACCAGGTTGGCGGTCTCGGTAGTCACGTGAAGGCAAGCCCCTATAGTAATTCCTTCAAGGGGTTTTTCTTTAGAAAACCTCTCCCTTATGGTTCTCAGGACGGGCATGTCCATACCCGCCCACTCGATCCTCAAAGATCCCTCCTTCGCTAAAGAAAGATCCTTTACGTGGTAGTCCACCTTTTCTTCTCCTTTAGATCACTACGTAGGGCAAGAGTCCAAGCTGGCGAGCTCTTTTAATATGCAAGGCAAGGAGTCTCTGGTGTCTGTTGCAGAGGTTAGTCTGGCGCCTTGACTTTATCCTCGCCCTTTCGGTCATAAACTGACGGAGTTCCTCGTAGTTCTTGTAATTCGGGTCCCTTCCGTTTTCACAAAAGTAGCAGACCTTTTTCTTAGAGGGCTTCTTTATAGCCATGCTTTACCTCCTCTACGAGTTTTTCTAAAGGATCCAAAGATTTAACCTCATACCAAGTGCTTATGCGAAGGTCCTCTAAGATCTTTTTTCCCTCAGGGTCTGAGGGCATGTCCTTTAAAGCCCACAGGATAGGATCCCGATACTGCTTCATCTCCGGAGAGACCATGACCACGTGGGAAAAAAGTCTCTCATCACTTACGAAAATTTCCGCCACGCCCCTTTTAGAGAGATCACTCACCTGATCCCAGAAGTCTTTGTAGAGGATGCCGTAGGGGATCCCCCCCTTTGCTACTGCGGAGAGGACTTTCTGCCACGAATCCATGTAGACGACTTCTGGTTTTACCCCCCTATCCATAAGTATCTTCAGCCCTAAGAATGTAGCAAACTGGTTTTCTACCGCACCCACTTTGATCACCGCTTCGAGCTTGGGTTCTTGACCCTCGGAACAGATCAGGACAGCCTCGTCGTAGTTGTCGTTTCCCGCAACAGGGATAAAGTGCTTTTCTTTGAAGAGTATGAGAGCATCGAGAGGGTTAGCGTAGACTACGTCCACGTGATCCATAACCTCGTAGTAGCAGGTAAAGTCAAAGCACTGCTCCATTGCGAGGTCAACACCTACCTTTGAGCTCAGATAGGTCAAAAAGTATATCCACTTGACCCTGTTCTTCGTAGAGTCGTGAGGACATATGGCAACCCTCATAGTGCTTCCCCCCTCAAATTAGAAAGGTATTTCGTCCTCTTCGGAGAAGGTCTCCGAAAGGTCTTCCGTTTGAGGTGCGGTTTCTTCCGTTTCTTCTTCCGCGGTCTTAGGTTTGCTTATAAGTTTTACCGATTCCGCTACTATCCTTACCCTGCTTACGGGCTTTCCCTCTTGGTTCGTCCACTTGTCCTGAGATAGCCTTCCCTCTATAAGAACCATGTAGCCTTTAGAAAGACGGGTGGATAGATCTTCCGCGAGCTTTCCGAAAGCCTTAACTTCGAAAAAGTGGGACTCTTCTTTCCATTCGTCTCCCGACCTGTATCTTCTGTTGTAGGCTACGGTGAATTCTGTAACAGCGTTCCCCGAATTAGGCAAATATCTTATGGTGGGATCTTGGGTAAGCCTGCCGATCAGGAAAACCTTATTTAGCACTCTTTATCACCTCTTCTTCCTTGATCTGGAAGTTAAGCCACCTTATGACGTCTTCGTTGATCTTGAGCTGAAAGTCAAGTTCGTTGGGAAGTTGAGGGTTTTGGGTTTTGAACTGGATGATGAAATACCTTCCGTGGTTGAACTTTTGAATGGGGTAAGCTAAGGTCTTGGTTCCCCAGTCTTGGAAGTGCAGTATCTCTCCGCCTTTGTTTTCGATGAACTTTTTAATCTCCTCTGCCTTCGCCTTGGCCTCCTCCTCGGTCAGGGTGGGCTTGAGAACGAAAACGGTCTCGTAAAACCTCGTGGTTTTGTAGTGCCTGTGTCTCGGCATACCTACAACCTCCCGGTCTTTTGGCCCCCTCCTCAAGGGGAGGGAGCGAGGCCCTTTTAATTTTATCAGAGTCAGGAGAGAACTTCCTGCTTTCTTGTGGCCTTGAGATCTTTGAGAAGCTGGTAGTCTTTCTTAATGTCCCTTCCCGCTCTTGTTAGGTAACCTCCTACCATCATGGCGTTGGTCATAAGAGCCGCCATCCCGTGGAAGTCTCTAAGGTTTTGCTCTCTTCCTCCGCAGAGTCTCAGCTCCGCCTTTGGATTTGTGAATCTAAACATCGCAATTATCTTTAGGGCTTCAAGGGGAGTCACGCCGGGGGCGTTCTCAAGAGGGGTTCCCTCTATAGGCATCAGAAAGTTCAAGGGTATGGAGTCTACCTCAAGATCCCTGTAAGTAAGGGCAAGATCCACCCTGTCTTCGTCTGACTCACCCATACCGAAGATCCCACCGCAGCAGGTAGAAAGACCCACCTTCTTTATCCTCTTTATGGTCTCGTAGCGTTCCCTCCAAGAGTGGGTGGTGACTATGTTGGGGAAGAAGTTCTCGGAAGTTTCCAGGTTGTGGTTTACCCTCTTTACACCCGCTTCCTTTAGCTTTTTAAGGCTTTCTTCGTCCATAGTTCCCGCGGAGACACAAACGTTTATGGGAAGTTTTTCCACTTCCTTTATCTCTTTGACCGCCTCCGCTATCCTGTTTACTTCCTCCTTCGTAGCTTGCTTTCCCGCCAGAACTACACAGTATCTGTTAGCTCCGAACTCTACACCCCTTATGGCACCTTCCACGATCTCATCTTTGGGAACGAGGCCGTATATGTTTATGGGTGTCTTGTAAAACTTGGATTGGGCGCAGAACTTACAGTCTTCCGAGCAAGCTCCGCTTTTTGCGTTTATTATCGAGCAGAACTCTATCTCGTTTTCGGGAAAGAAGTGCTTCTTTATCTTCTGAGCAAAGTGAGTCAGGAAGGCAACATAATCGTCGGGAACCTGAAGAAGGGATAAGGCCTCCTCCTTGGTAAGGGGTTCGTAATTTAAAGCCTTCTGATAGAGATCTATTATTAAGCTCTCATATCTATCCATGGCTCACCTCCAGACTAAAAAATATTAGCTTGCTACCCGTCCGCCCACTGGCAAAATTTATAAATATGAGCAAAAAGTTCTTCATAAAGACCTTCGGCTGTCAGATGAACTTCAACGACTCGGAAAGAATAAAGGGGATACTGCGCACACTCGGATATGAGCCCACCGACAACTGGCAGGAAGCGGATCTGATACTTTTGAACACCTGCACAATAAGGGAAAAGCCTGATCAGAAGGTGCTTTCCCACTTGGGAGAATATAGAAAAGTAAAGGAGAAAAATCCTAAAGCCCTCATAGCTGTTGCAGGTTGCTTAGCTCAGAGATCGGGTTGGGAACTCGTTCAGAGAGCACCCGTGATAGACATAATGTTCTCTTCCTTCAACATGCACCAACTCCCAGAACTCATAAACCAAGCTCAGGCGGGTTACAAGGCAATTGCGATCCTCGAAAAACCCCCCGAAGATGAAGATAAAGTCTGGGAGTTTCCCACCGAGAGGGATAACCCTTACTGCGCTTACGTGACGATCATAAAGGGTTGTGATAAGAACTGCACTTACTGTGTGGTTCCTAAAACGAGGGGAAGGGAAAGGTCAAGATCCATGGAGAGCATCCTCGAAGAGGTCAAAAGACTCGTAGACGATGGAGTGAGAGAAATACACCTTCTTGGACAAAATGTGACCGCTTGGGGCAAGGACTTTGAGAAACCTATTCCTTTTTCGGAGCTCCTGTATCAGGTTTCCAAGGTTGAGGGTGTCGAGAGGATCAGGTTTACCACCGGTCATCCTAAGGATCTCACCGACGACATAATAGAAGCCATGGCGGACATTCCCCAAGTTTGCAACGCCCTTCACCTTCCTTTCCAAGCTGGGTCCGACAGGATCCTTACCCTTATGGACAGGGGATATACGAAGGAGTTCTACTTGGAGAGGATACAGAAGCTGAGGGAACACATTCCGGACATAGCCATGTCTACGGACATAATAGTTGGCTTCCCAACGGAGACCGAGGAAGATTTTGAAGAGACCTTAGACGTTGTCAGGAAGGTTCGTTTCGAACAGATATTCTCCTTTAAGTTCTCTCCCAGACCCGGAACACCTGCAGCGGATATGGAGGGTCAGATCCCGGATGAGGTGAAAACCGAAAGGATGAAGAGACTTTTAGATCTTCAGAAGCAGATAATGTCGGAGATAGCAAAGTCTTATGAAGGCACCGTTCAAGAGGTTCTCGTAGAGGAAACGAAGGGAGAGGATCAAGTGATCGGGAGGACTACCACCAACAAGTGGGCAACCCTCAAAGGAGACAAGGGCCTCCTCGGTAAACTGGTGAAGGTCAAAGTCCTTAAAGCATCTCCCTTTAACTTGGACTGCGAACTTCTGGAGGTGATCCGATGATAGAGATGGTGGTTCACGGGATAACCTTGGATCCTGTATCCCAAATGCCCATAGTTGTTCTGAAGGCTAAAGAGGACGAGGAAACGATCTTGCCTATTTGGATAGGAGCTTTTGAGGCAAACGGCATAGCCATGAAACTCCAAAGTGTTGAACCGCCGAGACCTATGACCTACGAACTTTTGAAAACCATAATCACGGAGATGGGAGGGACTGTAGAGAGGGTGGTCATAAACGACCTCAGGGACAGCACCTACTACGCGGAAATCCACATAGTTCAAGGGAACAACACCCTCATTATTGACTCCAGACCCAGCGACGCCATAAACTTGGCCTTGCGCTTCGGGGCACCGATATTTGTTGAAGAGGAGGTCCTTGAAAAGTCCGGAGTTCCAGAACCTGAAGAAGATGACGAAAAGAAGAAACTCAGAGAGTGGCTCGAAAACATAAGACCCGAAGACTTTGAGATAGGAGGTGAAGGAAATCAGCCTTCTTGATGCGGTTCTCGCCTTGGGTATCGTGGCGATCGGGTTCTTGCTATTTGCAAAGGGTCTCAGGAAAAAAGCTAAGGGTGATTGCTGCCAGACCTGAAGGCCACGTAGCCGAACCTCCCGATCAGGTGGAAAAGCAAAAAGATCAAAAGGCCCCTTTCCCTGAAGTTATGAGCTACCCAAATTGCCAGTAGGCCTAAGGATATGAAACGGAGCAAGAAAGTAAAGAACACCACGGAGGTTTTAGGTTTTGAAAACCTGTATATGTGGTGAGCGTAAAGGATCCCGGAAACTATACCGATCAGGGCTAACAAAAGAAAGTCTTTTTCGCTCAGAAGCTCTCCACCTCTTCTTCGGGTGAAACTTCCACCTTCTCTATTGCGGACTTGAGCCTCTCGAAAAAGGTATAAAAGTCGTCTTCCACCTTCCTTACCCTCTTTCCGTAGAGATTTTGGAAAGCTTTGGTGACTATAGTTTCCTTCTGAAGGGCGTTGGTAAGGCCGAGCTGGGCGTAGCGTTCGTTTAGAACCTCCTTTACCTCTTCGAGGACTTGAGCTCTTTTTAGCCTCTCTTCGCGGGCATCTTTGAGGGGATACCCTAAAAAGTCATCCACCTTCTTTAGAACCTTTTCAAAGGCGTAGCCGGGAAACTTTTTGTCCTGAAGCTCCTCTATTACGAAGCCTACCGTAACGTAGTAGGGCTCTTCCACCTTGTCCGCCAATTCCTCTTCCCTCATGTCGGGGCTCTCTTGTAGATGTTTGGAGAAGATCTCGTAGGCTTGGTGAGCTTTGTCTTTTAGGTTGGGTGCCTTTTCCACGTTGAGAGCTATTACAAAATCCTTCAGTTCTTTAGGGACGATGACCGCAGGAACCTCTTCTATACCCAAAGACTTTGCCGCTTCGAGCCTGTGTTGTCCGTTTATCACCTCAAAGCCAAGATCCTCTTCAACTACGAGTATGGGTTCCACAAAACCGACCTTCTCTATGGACAGAGCTAACCTTTTTACCAAGGTTTGGGAAAGATCCCTTTGAATGCTTGGGATCCTTATCTGATCGGTGGGGATCAAAGCCACCCTTACGGTATAACCCTTCAAAGGCTCTTGGAAACTCCCCACCTCCTTCATGTTAACTTTATTTTACACGGTGGCGAGAGTAGGGTTTAACC
>WFYK01000026.1 GCA_015490105.1 Aquificaceae bacterium
GTGGTGGTAGGAGTGGCTTTTACCTTCCTCTTTGAGCTTACCGCCCAAGCCCGCAGTCGCCTTGAGGTTGCCCAGAATCTCTTCTCGGATCTCGTATATTTGGATGCGAAGATAAAAAGGAAGGATCATGAAGGGCTTTCCGTCAGCAGGCGGAGGGTTCCCGACTTTCCGAGGGTGGAGGAAGTAGATTATTCTTACGGGAGCGCAGTGTTCGTTCAATTCAGGATGGTGAAATGATCAAGTTTGGTGTATGTCCTCACGATACAGGGACAAATTTAAGGAAGTGGAAAATCTTTCAGGAAAGACTCAAAAGAGCTATCGAGGAAGAAGTTCAGCTTATAAGCGCCAAGGACTTTGAGGAGGAAAAAGAGCTTATAGAAAAGGAAACCTTTGATCTCTACTACGCCTCACCAGACGTAGCCATAGAGCTTTACAGGAAGGGCTACGTTCCCGCCGCCAAGATAAAAAGGCAAAAGGACGTTTTCGTTCTCTTGGGGAAGGAATACAAAGAGAAGGAGACCTACACCCTTGCCATAGCGGATATAAAGTCTGCAGTATTCGGACTTCTAAACATTGAGACGGTTGACAGGGACAGAATAAAGCTCCTTTACACTAAAAGCCACGAAGAGTCCATAGAAGCGGTCAAAAAGGGGGAAGCAGACCTTGCCCTTGTGTTTGAAGACTACCTGAAGGGCAGAAGGGAGGTTAAAGATTTTGAGATCCTTGAACGTTTGCCCGAAGAGGCTTTCCACGTCTTTATGCTTCACCCACGGAGGGAGAAAGAGATAAGGGAAGCACTCTTACAGATAAAGAAGGTAAGAGAGATAAAGCACAAGGAATTCCAAAAAATCCTCCTGATGGAAGTTCGCCTTAAAAAGCTCCTTACCCAGTGGCAGGAACATGACATAGCCAAAGCCATAGATAGACTACCTCACTTGGGTGTGGTTATTTATAGGGAAAAGATTGAATATGCAGATAGCGCTTCCTTGAATATGCTCGGCTATACTCTTGAAGAGTTAAGGCAGAAAAGTATTGAGGAACTTGTCCCCGAAAAATATAGACCTATAATCAAGAAGATAAAAGAGCTTCGCCTTAAAGGAGATACATCCTTTTCCAACTTCAGAGAGATAGAGGCTCTTTCAAAGGATGGCAGGTGTGTCCCTATAATGTCCGCCTCTTACCCCATACTTTATCAAGGTAAGTATGCAGGGTTTGTAGTCTTCATAGACATATCTAAGAAAAAACGCCTTGAAAAGCTCTACGCTCTGCTCAGGGACATAAACCAGACCATAACCGCTTCCCTCTTTGAGGAGGAGATGTTTGAAAAGGTATGCAAATCCCTCGTAGAAAAGATGGGTCTAAGGTTCGTGTGGGTGGGGAAGGTGAGCGAAGATGGGTGGGTAGTTCCCGTCAGCAAGTGCGGGCACGAAGAAGGATACCTTGAAAAAATAAGAATATCTGTAAGCGAAAAAAGAAAAAACGGACGTGGTCCCACGGGAACAGCCATGAGGGAGGGCAGGATCGTTATAAATCCAGATACAAGAACAAACCCTGCGGTGGAACCTTGGCGGGAGGAGATGCTAAAAAGGGGCTACCTTTCCTCCTGCGCCATACCCATTCAGGTGGAAGGGAAAACCCTATACACCCTTAACCTTTATGCCTCCGAACCCAACTACTTTGAAGAGGAAAACAGAGAGGTTCTTAAGGAAATCAAAAGGGATATAGAGTTCGCCCTCAACAGAATGAGGGAGATACGAAAGAGTATAGTTGTCTCCCGTGCCCTTGACATTGCCCACGACTGGGTGGTTGTAACGGATACGGGGGGGACAATCCTTTATGCTAACAGAACGGTAAGTGAGATAAGCGGATATGATCACAAAGAGATAATCGGTCAAAACCCAAGGATATTCAAATCGGGCATCCACCCCAAGGAATTTTACAAAGAGCTTTGGGACACCATTCTATCGGGTAAGGTCTTCAGGGCGGTAATAGTCAACAGAAAGAAAAACGGTGAACTTTTTAGCCTTGACGTTGCCATAACACCTGTAG
>WFYK01000027.1 GCA_015490105.1 Aquificaceae bacterium
CTTTCCCTCTAAGAAAACCGCGGTGTTTGCGGTTCCGAGGTCAATTCCGATATTACTTGAAAAAGACCTTAATATTCTGCCCAGAACCATTCCTTCTTCTCCTTTTAAATCTATATTTATTTTAATGATTAAAATCAATAATACCGATTTGGACGAGGGAGTAGCACCCTTACTTGAGAAATATCCCGAACACAAGGAGCTTATTCTAAAAGCCTACGAGTTTGCAAAGGAAAAACACGGCGAGCAGAAGAGGAAAACGGGGGAGCCTTACATAGTTCATCCTCTAAATGTGGCAAAAATCTTATCGGAGCTGGGGATGGATGCGGAAACTGTTGTCGCTGCACTCCTCCACGACGTATTGGAGGATACCGACACAACCTATGAGGAGATAAAGGAACAGTTCGGGGAGAGCGTTGCCTCCATCGTTGAGGGTGTTACGAAAATAGGAAAAATAAAGTATAAATCCGACCAGGTGGAAAACTACAGGAAGTTAATCCTCGCGACTGCGAAGGACCCGCGTGTGATAATCCTGAAGCTCGCAGACAGATTGGACAATATGAGAACACTCTGGGTGTTTAGGGAAGAAAAGAGAAGAAGGATAGCAAAAGAAACCTTGGAGATATTCGTCCCTTTAGCCCACAGGCTCGGGGTTTGGAAGTTAAAGACAGAGCTTGAAGACCTCGCCTTTAAGTATTTATTCCCAAGCGAATACGAAAGGGTTAAGAAGTTCGTTCAACAATCCAGAAAGGATTTAGAAGCTTACCTAAAGAAATACGTCTTACCTAAGGTGAAAAAAGCTCTTGAGGATGCGGGTATAAGGGCAGAGATAACCTACAGGCTAAAACACTACTACAGCATCTGGGAAAAAACAAAGAGGAAAGGTATAAACTTGGAGGATGTTCACGACATCTTGGGTGTGAGGATTATCGTAAACACCGTTCCGGAGTGTTACGCGGTTTTAGGGATAATTCACAACCTCTTTAAGCCCGTTCCCGGGAGGTTTAAGGATTACATATCCTTGCCAAAGCCTAACCTTTACCAGTCTCTCCATACGACGGTGGTAGCTGACAAGGGAAAACTTGTAGAGTTCCAAATAAGAACCTGGGAGATGCACGAGAGGGCAGAAAAGGGAATCGCTTCCCATTGGGCTTATAAGGAAGGGAAAGTTCCCGAGGATGCAGAAATCTATAGCTGGCTCAGGGAGCTCGTAGAAAATCTGCAGGGAAGTAACAATCCTTCTGAAGTCCTTGAAAACTTAAAGAGTGAGCTATTCTCTGAAGAGGTTTTCGTCTTCACTCCAAAGGGCGACCTCGTGGTTCTTCCGAGGGGCTCAACGCCCGTGGACTTTGCCTACAAAATTCACACCGAGATAGGTAACCACTGTGCGGGAGCGCGGGTGAACGGAAGAATCGTTCCCTTGGACTACAAGCTCCAGAACGGGGACGTGGTAGAAATTATTACTCATCCGCAAAAGACACCCTCGCCCGAATGGTTAAAGTTTGTGAAAACCTCCAAAGCGAGGAACAAGATAAAGCAGTTTCTTAAACAACTTGAAAAGGAAAGATACCTCAATGAAGGTAAAAGAATCTTTGAAAAATTAAGAACCAAGCTTGGGCTTTCTCACGAGGAGCTCCTTGAGAAGATAAGGAGTAAGGTAAGGTTTGATAAGGAAGAGGAGCTCCTTTTAGCCCTTGGGAAGCGTAAGGTCTCCGTTAAGAACTTGCTCAAACTTCTCTTTCCGAAAGAAAGGTCTCAGTATGTTGAGGAAGAAAGAACCGAAGCTAAGCTCGTTCTGGATGAGCTTCAGAATGTGAAATACGAGATAGCCCAGTGCTGTAAACCTGTTCCCGGTGACGAGATTTACGGCGTTATAACCCGCGTTAAGGGGCTCGTCCTCCACGAAGCGGGCTGTCCGAACTTAAAGAACGTTTTGAAAACCAATCCCGAGAAGGTAAAAAAGGTAGAGCTGAAGAGTGAAGGTAGATTTAAGACCGATATCAGGGTGGTTGCGAAAGACAGGATAGGTCTTCTATCGGACATCGCCAAGGTTCTTTCCGAGCACAAGGCGAACATTGTGAGTGCGAACACCGTAACGAGTGAAGGGAAAGCCATACTGGACTTCACGGTGGACGTTAGGAATAAGGAGCACCTCAAGAGCATATGCGAAGGCATAAAAAAATTCCCGGAAGTGGAAGCCTGCAGACGTTTATACAGGTGATTTTTTGTAAATCCTTACCTTCCTTTCATTTTCTCCCACAATCTCAATCTCTATTAATAAATCGCAGTTCTCTCTATTTTCTTCCCACTCTACCGCTAAGATTCCCTGTCCCACAAACTCCGAGTAATCAAAATCCCTAACTCTGTATAGGTCTATAT
>WFYK01000028.1 GCA_015490105.1 Aquificaceae bacterium
GGCTATAGCGGTTGTCGGATTCCTCGTTTGGACCCACCATATGTTCGTTTCCGGAATACCTGACTGGGTAAAGATCCTCATGTCCTACACAACCCTTCTCATAGCTGTTCCTACCGGAATAAAGATCTTCAACTGGGTCGGAACCCTTTACAGGGCCGCTATCGTATATAAAACTCCCATGCTCTACGCTTTGGGAGCTATCTTGATGTTCCTAATCGGTGGTCTTACCGGTATACCTCTCGGTATTCCCGCTTTTGACATAGCGGTTCACGACTCTTACTTCGTCGTAGGACACTTCCACTACGTTCTCGGGATGGCGGTAACCCTCTCCGCTTTTGCAGGGTTCTTCTACTGGTGGCCTAAAGTTACAGGAAAGTATTACTCGGAAGGTTTGGGTAAGCTCTCCTTCTGGATAATCCTGATAGGTTCTAACCTCCTCTACTTTGCTCAGCTCATCATCGGTATTATGGGTATGCCCAGAAGATACTACGACTATCCTCCCATACCCGAGTGGGTAAGGCTTCACGAGATACAGACCGTAGGAGCGTTTATACTCGCATTTGGAATACTCCTTGCCTTGATATCTCTGATAAAGGGTGCCCTCAGCGGTGAAAAGGCTCCCTCTAACCCTTGGAACAGCAACTCTCTTGAGTGGAGACTTCCCTCACCACCTCCTCCTCACAACTTTGACGAGCCTCCCAAGGTAGAAGAAAACTACAACCCTCACGGATACAGGGAGGCTTAAAAAACCTTCGGGGGCTTTGCCCCCTTCCTTTTTCCTTTATACTTTTATTCGATGATTAACCTCTCTTTAGCCCAAATAAACCCTACGGTGGGAGACTTAGAGGGAAATCTTCGGAAGATAGAGGACGTTATTGAAAACTATAGCCGTTTTAGCCACATAATCCTGTTTCCTGAACTCGCTATAAGTGGTTATTCCCCGGAGGATCTTCTTCTGAGGATCGACTTTATAAAGGCCTGCGAGAGGGCTTTGGAAGATCTGATCAGCTTCTCTAAAGATCATGAGTGTTTAATAGGTGTGGGTCTTCCCTTGTGGGATGGAGATGTTTTTAACGCTTTAGCACTCATCTTTAAAGGAGACCTGGTAGGCTACTACAAAAAGGCCAGACTCCCTAACTACGGTGTTTTCGACGAGGTCAGGTATTTTAGGGAAGGAGAAGAACCGCTGATCGTTGAGGTAAACGGTTACAAGATAGGGTTCTCCATTTGCGAGGACATTTGGTATCCGGATCACGTTGAGAGACTTACCCTTTTGAGCGGTGCGGAACTTCTTTTGAACGTAAACGCTTCCGTTTTTCACGAAGGGAAACAAGAGTTCAGGGAGGGCTTTGTAAGATCGAGAGCTCAAGACAACATATGTTACGTAGCTTACCTCAATCTCGTGGGTGGACAGGATGAGATAGTGTTCGACGGACGATCCATGGTCATAGACCCTCTGGGAAGGGTTGTCGCGAGAGCTAAGGCCTTTGAAGAGGACATACTTACCGTATCGCTCAACTTGGAAGAAGTAAGGAGGAGGAGGCTCTTGGATCTCAGATGGCGTTTCGCTTCTAAAGAAATAGATCCCTTTCCTCCCATCGGAAAGTTCAAAATAAAGGCGGAAGGAAGATTCGAAGGAAGAATGGAAAACAGCCCCCAATCTGAAGAAGAGCTATATAAGGCTATAGTGTTGGCTACAAAAGACTATGTTGAGAAGAACAACTTCAGCGGTGCGGTTCTCGGCCTTTCCGGGGGTATAGATTCCGCACTCACCGCCTGCATCGCGGTGGATGCTCTCGGAAGAGAAAGGGTAAAGGCTCTGTTTATGCCCTCGCGTTTTTCCTCTAAAGAAAGTTATGAAGATGCAAAAGCACTCGCCGAGAATTTAGGGATAGATCTTATAGTTATTTCAATAGACGAAATCTTCGCAGTATACAGGAAGATCTTCGAAGAGACTTTAGGGATTCAAGATTTCAGTGTAGCGGACGAAAATCTGCAAGCCCGTATAAGAGCGAATTTACTCTTTTACATCTCTAACAGAGAAAACCTTGTGGTTCTTTCCACGTCCAACAAGAGCGAAAGTGCGGTAGGATACACTACTATTTACGGAGATATGGCGGGAGGGTTCGCTCCCATAAAGGATCTTTTCAAAACGCAAGTTTACGCCCTCGCAAGGTATAGGAACTCAATAAAGGAGGTGATCCCCGAAAGGATTTTCAAAAAACCTCCCACCGCGGAGCTAAGACCCTATCAAAAGGACCAGGACACGTTACCTCCCTACGATCTTCTCGACGCACTTCTTAAACCTTTCATAGAAGAGAACGCTCCTTTGAGTGAGATAGAGGTTTTGCCTGAAGAGGAAAAGATCAGGGTAGCTAACATGGTGAGAAAGGCGGAATACAAGAGGAAGCAAGCTCCCATAGGCCCGAAAGTTACAGGTAGGGCTTTCGGCAAAGATTGGCGCATGCCCATAACCAACAAATTTACCTTTAAGGTAACATGAGGGACTTTTTAGAATTCTTCGGCTTCAACGACGATCCCTTTAA
Source organism: Aquificaceae bacterium (assembly GCA_015490105.1). Lineage (GTDB taxonomy): Bacteria > Aquificota > Aquificia > Aquificales > Aquificaceae > Hydrogenivirga. The sequence continues at coordinate 2,547 of WFYK01000028.1, forward strand.
GATAACGCCCGATGCCTCTTACTTTTTCTTTTCAAAAACCCACCAAGAGGTTCTTTCATCGCTCAAGTATTTAGTAGAAAGCGAAGAAGGCTTTGCGGTGATCGTGGGTGAGCCGGGAACGGGGAAAACCTTAACCTTGAGGAAGTTCATAGATGACCTTCCTGACGAAGTAGAGTTTGCCTATGTTCTTTTCCCGAACTTAAGTCCAGAGGATCTTTTCGCGGTTATCCTTGAAGACTTTGGTATCCAAAGTCAAGGGGAGACAAAGAATAAGCTTTTTGCAAAGTTGAGAGATTTTCTGATAGAGAAAAGGCAGGAAGGGAAGAAGGTTCTCGTAATAGTGGACGAAGCTCAAAACCTTCCCGTAGAAACACTCGAAGAGCTTAGGATACTTTCCAACTTAGAAACGGAAGATATGAAGCTACTTCAGATAATCCTCGCAGGTCAGCCCGAACTCGAAGAAAAACTAACCTCTCCCAAACTCAGGCAACTTCGCCAGAGGATAACGGTTTTCGTAAAACTTTCAAACCTCTCAGAGGAAGAAACCAAAGATTACATTAACTTCAGAATATCAAAGGCCGGAGGAGGGAACGTCCGAATACACCCTAAAGCCTACAAGCTCGTCTACAAATACTCAAACGGTATCCCGAGGATAATAAACACGATAATGGAAAGGGCTCTTATGGCCGCTTATGTGGATGCAAGCTACGAGATAAAACCCGAACACATAGAAAGGGCGGTAGAGAGTCTGGGTCTTGCGAGTTTTTCCGAAGGAACGTCAAGGATAAGAGCGGTGTTTGTAGGTTTGGCTTTCTTGGCTTTTACCTCCGCGGTCCTGTGGGGGGCTTTCAAGCTCCTTGCAAAGGAGGATAAAACTGTGGATATTTCCCCATTAACACCGATCGTGGAACCCAAGGAAGAGGAAAAGCCCAAAGAACCGCCCGCACCCCGGATGGTTTCACGGGAGAAAGAAGAAAAAGAGCAGAAGCAGATCGCTTTCGTTAACGTTCCTTGGCTGAACATGAGGGAAAAACCTTCCCGCGTTGCACCCATAATATACGTTCTTCAATACGGAGACGCCTTAGAAATTCTCGATCAAGGTCCGGACACTTGGATAAAGGTAAGATACGTAAAAGGAGATAAAGTCATAGAAGGGTGGGTGAACGGGAAGTATGTGAGGAGAGAATAAATACTGCTATGGAGTATCGGATATATTACAAGTTGTTCCATCACCCCCATTTAGGTATACATCGCAGTTGGAAAAATTGTTGCTCCACTCAGCGTTCCACGCATCACATATAGTTGCAGAACACATCTTATCTTGACACTGAGAATCCCAGTAGAAGTTGTATACTACCCCAGGTTCAATGATTATATTGCCTCCCATCTGTCTGCAGGTTTGATCTACAGATGTAGTGTAATAGACATTGACATTATTTATATTCTCTGTAAGTTTTATACCACCGTCATCGTCTATACAATTAAATAGCTCCCTACCTTCCCTTCCCGCAGGATACACAACATTTATAGAAAAACTGCTAGAAAGTGTTTGAGCGCCCACAGGGCAACTATCTGTTACAGTTACATTAAACGTATAAGTTCCCGGAAGTTCGTAAGTAGAACCGCTTATATTGCATATATTCGTAGTGTTACCGGAACAAAACGATAGACCTCCCGGGAAAGATCCTCCCGAGAGTGCCCAAGTATATGGTGGTTCCCCACCTATAACACTTATAGAACCTAAATAGGTTTTGCACATTTCCGCATCAGCAAGTGAAGAGATAAAACCACTTAAAGGATCGCAAGATGTATCTATGTTGACTATGTACTGTCCAGTGATTGAATTGGGAGGTGAACAACTGTCCTGCCATCCTACAGTAAATATACATGTTCCCGCAGCTGTAGGCGTTCCAGATATAGTCGCTTGAGAGGATGAGCAGGAAAGGGTAAGCCCATTGCAAGAAGCGGGAGTGCACTGAGTATTGGTATACGGAGGTAATCCTCCTGATACACTTACTATTAGCGGGCCGAAGGCTACCCCAACAGTTGCTGTATATGTTCCTCCAGATGGGGGAGTAAGAATTAAAGGCGAGGAACAGCTACCGCTACCATTGCTTCCCCCTCCTCCACTTCCTCCAGAAAAGCAATCAGGATCTTCTATTGTTATGGAAAAAGCCTTCGTATCCGAACCTGCCGGAGGACAAGAAGTTTGAGGGGTCGCTGTAATTGTAAAGTTAAACACGTTTCCGGTGCACGTTCCCGGATCGTCGTCAGGAATAAAGTTAGTAGCGTCCCCGGAAGTGGTTATGGTAGATCCCGTCAAGTAAAACTCGTTGTCCGCATCAGAGTTATAGTCGTAGGGAAAGTTAGGGGAAGAAAAGGTGTAGCTTCCAGTCCCACCGGAGGCACCTAAGGTAGCGGTATACGGTGAGGTTCCGTCCGCTCTTGCGGTGGGAAGACTCGTTGTGGTTATACGGATAGGTTGGGGGTTAACTATGAGAGAAAGGGTTTGAGAGTCGTAAGGCTCGTTTGAATCACACGTATTGTTCCCGTTTATATCCGAGCACACGCACACATTTAAGTTAACCGTAGCGGTGCACGAAGAAATTACTCCGGGAGGTGAGGTTGTATCCTCGTTGGCAACTCCTTGGAGTTGGCCTGTGTCCCTTTCTAAGGTAAGCCATCCTCCCGTTCCGAAGGTGTAAGATGCGTTGGAAATATCGCATGTTCCTCCTGATAACACTCCCCACTTTAGGTTAATACCCCCTTCAGCGGTGAGGGTATACGAATAACCTTCCTCTTCCGTAGCAGGAGGAAGGTTTGTAGGAGACGTTATGTTAGGAGACAAAGAAGGACAGTTCATTTCTCCTCTCAGCTCTTGAAGGGTCATCCAAACGACAACGTCATCGTAAGGCTCTATTCTGTTGACATCCCCGCTGTAGTTATCAACGTCTACCCCGTATTGGTAAACGTTTACGGTTGTTGCTGAATTAACCTGTCCTCCTCCGTGAGTTTGATTGTTAGAGTTTCCGTTTCCGCTGATTAAAATGAAAGCTACGTTTTCTATAGTTTGAACCGGCGAGGAGCAAGTTGCATCCGAACAGATATTTATAGTTATATTGGTTGAAGTTCTCTCACAGGGAGAGGAAGTTGAGAGCGAACTATCGTAAACATAGTATATAGGGTTTCCGTAAGGATCCGTGGTGATCTGTATAACACTTGCAAGCTCTGAACCTGTTGGAAGCCTGCCAGCGGAAGAACTGAAAGCGGATATGCCTTTTAAAGCTGTGTCTAAAAGTTCCTTAGTTTGATCATACTTGGCTTTTTTGAGCAAGATATCCGCTACTTTGGCCCCTATTCCTATGACTATGCCTATTATTATCAGAACTATCGCAAGCTCAACTAAGGTAAAACCCTTCCTTTCCCTCATAGTTTAAAGATCGGTAAAACTACATGATGTTGAAGAAACAGAAACCACTTGCACAGCACAGTTTGAATTTGTATCAAAGCTCAAGAGGGTGTTGTAATCGTATCCCACACCAGAACACTGGGAAGAACAAAAGGTAAAGGGACCAAAGGAAAAAGCTCTGTAGATGTAAAGCGTTTGTCCTGAATTTAGGAATACATCCGTTCCGTTTGACCAAAGGTTTAAATTTGTCTGGTCGTAGCTGTAGCATAAAGTTAGCCCGGTAGAATTCCTAACACTTAAAGGTGCGCAACTCGCGGATGTTCCCGATCCGCTTATGGTCCCGGAGCAAGCTTTACCTTGAACTTCCGCAAGGGTTCTTATCTCAAAGGGGTCGTCCGCAAATTCAACCCTATTTACATCGTAAGGGTATCCGTCTACATCGCCGCTTACGTATATATTCACGGTTAAGGGTGTGGAAACCGCTAAATAAAAGGTTCCTTCCAAATTATTGTTTCCGAGATCCGCTTGCAGGTTATAGTTAGCACCTTTAGAAAGGACTAAAAAAAGCACGTTAGAAAAGGTGTCTACATCTGAACAGTTAGGATCCTTACATACATTTACGGTTATGTTTGTAGTGGTTGCAGGATCGCAAAGATTAGATGCGTTTATCGTAGCATCGTAGATACAGTAGAGGTTGTTTCCATACGCGTCATACCTCACGCCGAGAGCGTCAAAGTCGCACGTCGCAGAACCGGTGGTTATCACTTTTCCCTGAATAGCATTTACGAGTCTAATGATTAATGTCTTTGTTTCTTGATCCTTTGCACTCGTTGTAAGTGAACTTATAGCGGTAACTCCGATACCTATGACTATACCGATAACGACGAGAACTATAGCAAGCTCTACAAGGGTAAACCCTTTCCTCATCTTACTTCTAATAATAACCTTAGTCTTTCGTTGGCAACTTCTTTTAACATCTTATTCTCTTCCTGAACCGCTAACTTTTTATAAATCTCCACAGCTTTATGTCTATCTCCAAAAACTTCTAAAAGTCTTGCGTAATTGTAGGCCAAATAAACATTTCCGGGTCTCATTTTGTATCCCTCTCTATATAGTTCAAAGGCCTTGTATAGATTCCCTCTGATTTCGTTTGCGTATCCGAGAGCAAGGTAAACGTATCCTGAATTATCCAACTTCTTCAAGCTTTTACCAAAGGATATAGCCTTTTCCATAAATCCAGACCGAGCAAGCTCAACTATGAAGGTATAGGCAAGCCTTTCGTTGGCAAATTCTTTAACCAATTTGTATGCCTCTTCTACTTTCCCCATCCTTATGTATACAACTATCAGGTTATTCGCTACTTTCAAATCTCTCCTGCTTTGCAGGATACTTTCATACAACTGAGCACTCCTTGGGAGATCTCCCCGTTTAAAAGCCCTTTGAGCCATATAAAGACTCGTAAAGTAGGTAACTTCATCCATAGGGATAAGTTTTCTTTCTTTTTTCTCCTCCCTTTCTTGCTGTTTTTCTTGAGTTTTCTGTGTCTCTTTCTCTTCTTTCTCTATAGGCTCAGGCTTTTTTTCTTCCTCAGCTTGTCTTTCTTGAACTATAGGCTCTTTGATTTCCTTTTTTTCAAGTTCTTTTTGAACAGGTTTTTGAACGGAGGGCTTTAATTTTTCCTCTTTGACCGTTCTTACAGCTTTGGGTTGAGGTGTTTTAGGAGCTTCTTTCTTGGAGGGTGGTTTAAGCTGTTGAGTTTTCGGTTGAGGCGGAGGTTTAGGAGATTCGGGTTTTTGAGAGGGTTTGATATCCTTTAACACAGTCCTGTATTGGACAGGTTTTTCCCTTTCAGATACGAGAGTGTAGGTTAAAAGGAAAACTGCAAGAACAATTACCCCTAAAGACCCGTACGTTAGAACTTTTGTTTTGTTTAGCTTCAGGTTTAGATTTGATCTCAAAAAGTTTTTACTTTTTTTCTCTTTCAAAAGCCCTGGGTATACACCCTTAGTCCCTTTTTCCTTGGATGGTCTTATCTTCTTTAGCAGATCTACTATAAGACTCATTCACCTTACCCGAACGTTCTCACTATTTTAGGTCTGAGGAAGATGATAAGTTCTCTCTTCTCTTTTTCGATCCTTTTAGCCTTGAAGATGTTACCTATGAAGGGCAGATCACCGAGAAGGGGAACCTTTCTGGTTACAGTTCTGTTAGCTTTAGATATTAACCCTCCTATTATTACCATATCTCCGTCCTTTACCCTTATTATTGTCCCCGCTTCTTTTATGTTTATTACCGGATACTCCGCGGTTTGATCTCCGAAGTTAAAGGTTTTCGTCCCCTCTATGCGTGTTGATACAGGAACCAGGTTCAGAATTATGTCACCCTCGTCGGTTATGTAGGGAGTGACTCCAAGCATGATACCTTCGAAAACCGTAGTTATAAAGGTAGACTGTGTAGTTTGCGCAGTCCCCAAGGTTTGGGTTATAAAAGCCTGGGATTGAAGAACGGGCTGGACTACTCCGGAAGATATAAGTGCGGTTTGGCCGTTGGAAACGAGTATCCGCGGATTTGAAAGGCTGTATACCTTTCCAAACTCCTGAAGGGCTTGAAATATAGCGTTGTAGTCCATCGAAGTTACACCGACTGTTGCAAATCCGCTCTCCGTAAAGCTTATACTCTGAGACAATGATAGGTTAGCTTCCGCGTTGAAAACGTTCCTTATGAGAAGGTTCCAATCTATACCGTATTGGAAGCGATCACTTAAAGCGATCTCTACGATCTTAACCTCTATGAGAACTTGCTTTTTCAAAGATCCTAAAAGTGACTCTAAAAAGCTTTCTATTTTGTCTACGTTTTCTTTCTTATCAGTTACCACAAGCGTTCCGGTGAACTTATCAAATACATAACTTCCTTTGTCCGAAATTAGCTTCTTTACAGCATTTTCCACTTTTTCAAAAATGTTCACATCTTCCCGTGAAAAAGAAAGATCGAAGTTACCTTCAAGACCTCCCGTGCCGGTTCCTCCTGTACCAAAGCCTCCCGTTCCGAATCCTCCGGTAAAACCTCCGAAACCTCCAAATCCACCGAACCCTCCAAATCCAGATCCGAGACCGTAACCCAATCCTCCCAAGACATCCCCGCCCAGAGATGCTGAGGATTCGGTGCTGATGCTAAGGTAAGGTATCTTGAAGGTTTTAGTAACTGTCTCCTTTATAAAGAGGACGTTTCCTTTAACCTCGTAGTAAAAGTGGTAGAGTCTTGCGAGTGTGTCGAGAGCATCTTTGAGGGGCACGTTTGTAAAGGTAGCGGTAACAGTTTTGGATGTATCCATACCCGGTTCCAATATTAGGTTCAGTCCTGCAGCGTTGGCTATAGCGTATAAGACCGACTCTAAACTCGCACCGGAGGTATTTAAAGTGAAAAACTTCCCCTCAAAAGGGTCAAACTCACTAAAGGTAGGTGCTATCACAGGAGGAGGTATAAGATCCTGAGGTGGACTTACGACCGTGGCTCGTTTCTTTAACTCTTTAACTTCCTTTTTGAGATCGAAAGAAAGATCTTTCCTTATCTCCTTTATATCCTTTTCAACCTTTTCCACGTTTCCCTTTTGGGCACAAGAAAGGATCAGAAAAATAAGAAGTGTCAACGCTCTATATAAACCCATCTCCTACCCCACCGGCCTTCTAAAAGCACGCCATCTCTGGTAATTTTAACTATCCTTTCCCCGGAGTGAATCACATCCCCCTCCTTAAAAAGCCTTCCCTCTATCACAGCCACCCTCTCTTTACTTATAACGATAGTAGTAACCCTAAGTTTAGGGGGAGGAGTTTGGGGTTTTTCTTGGGGCAACTCTTGAACAACCTCCTGCGGGAGAGGAGGTTCAATCTTAGGAAGCAAAGCCATAAAATCTTTTGCTCCGAAACTGGACTCTTTATCACCGCTAAAGTTAACGCTGGGAACGGAAGGAATAGGAGGAGTGCTAACTTTCAGCGTTAAAAAGTCTTTTGCGACAGCCCACAGATACGCACCTGCTTTATAGCCGATCCATGAGCTTAGCACCGCTACTGCGAAGGTTATGAAAAGAAGCTTTCTAAGATCCATACTCCGCCTCTAAGAAAGGTTGAACTATGGATATGCCTACTTTAACTGATCCCTTCTCGTAGTCGATCTCAAGTTCCTTCAAAGAAACAATAGGACTTTTAAGCCTTCTGAACCTATCGAGGATCTCCCCTACCTTATTTAGATCTTCTATAGATAGTTCCAACGAACCCTCCAAAAGCCAGTATCCATTTTCCTCCCTAAAAGAGAATGGTTCCGATCCCACGATCCCTTCATCTCTAAGCTGGTTTACAAATTCCACTATGCGCTCGAGGGCTTCTCCTTTGGAAAGCTTTTCTATATTCAGCTTTTTCGAAGTATCAACGATAAACTTGAGCTGACCTTCTTTAGTTCTCAGATCTCTTAGTAGATTATTAAGAACCTGTATCTGACTTATCGCTTGCTTTTGCTCTTCCCTTATTCGTGAAAAAAGCGAGTATTCTATCCCTATGAGAAAGGTAAGTCCGCCTATCAGCACTATATAGACAAAGACCTTTATCAAAGCCCGCCCTCCAAAGAGAGTTGCACGCTTACACTTTTCCCGAATACATCTTTATCCAGCTCTTTGACCAACACCTTAAGACCTATCTTTTTTGCCCTCTCGATTATTCTGTTTAATTTACTTTCGAACTCGTTCATGGCGTTAACGCTTAAGAAAGTCTTTTGAGTTTTTATGATCAGAGTAAATTTATTCTTTGATGAAGAGAGTTTAAGGTATTTGGGTTCCAAAAGGGTTATGAGATCCTTGAAAGGTTCTATCCTATCGAAAGGATAAGAGGATCTTGCTTCCGATATCTTGTTAATGTAGGTAGCGTAGTATGAAAGCTCCCCTTTTACCTTTTCATATTCGGATGTGAAACGGACAATTTCAGCTACGGTTTTTATCCTTTGCATTTTTAAGGCTTCCATCTTGTGAGAAAGATCCCGATATGCTGTATATACAAGCCATCCTAAACCCATAATAGTTAAAAGAAGAACCCCTATCAGCGCCTTGGCTACAAGAATGAACCTCCTATTTTCCTTTACACCGTGAGGGGTAAGGTCGTAGTCAGAAGGTAGATCCACAGCACCCAAACAGGGGAGAAGATCGTGAAAAACCTGATAGGACAAACCTTTAAACTTAGGTGGAACCAGAGGCGTCGCTACACCCACCGCAGTATTGTTCGCTATATTTTCAACAACACTGTCGAGCTCTTTAAGTCTGCCACTGACAAGTATAAGGTCCGGTTTAATACCTTTCCTGTTTGCTACGAAAACGTATGTGGTCGTTATATTTTCAAAAACCGAGTCCATGTAAGCGTCTACGTCCGCGGATTGAGAGGGGATCAACACGGATCTTACGTATATGACTTCACTTCCTTTGCTAACACACACGCACAGGTGCTCCGCATCCAAAAAAGCGTGAAAGATGATCTTTTGGGGATCTATCTCCTTGGAAATGCTTGCCAAAGCTATAGATGTGGGGGCGATAAAGTCAACCTCTTGTAAGGAAATACCCGAAAGGACGGATAGGACTTCCGCTTTGGGCAGTGTAAACACCCTGACCTTTTGGGTTTCTCCTTCTGATTGAAGCGTAATAAAGCTCAGGAATACTTCCTCGGTCAAAGATGCTCTTGAGGTGAGCTGTCTTTTTATCAGAAGATCCAAAGTAGACCTGTCTTTTACTGAAGGTAGTTCTAAATCTTCAACGACCGCGTTTTCCGAAGGGATACATACTTTTGCACCTCGGATATTAGCAACTTTGGGGAGTGTTTTTACGAAAGAGTAGCCCCTCAAAGACCTCCTGAGTAAAACCCCTTCTTTTCTGTCTTTGGAGAGTATTATTGACCTTACGGTGAGCATTTAGCAGCCTCTTCCCTCCACAGACGATCCCCCAAGTAGACTTCCACTTTGGATGGGCACACATTTATCTTTATCTTTTCTTTGGTTAAAACCTGTGCGCATATTTTCCCTTTAGGGTAGTCGAGATAGACCTTCAGCACGTTATCTCCGCGCTCTATCTTCGCAACATAGTGGCAAGGAGTCGGCTTTAAAATTTCTATTCCTTGCGGATTGACCGCAAAAAGATCTACCATCATAAAGAAGTTTAGCCCATAATAGAGCTTATGGGTGTTCTTTTGGCTCCTTCCATACTGGCGGGTGATTGGTGGTGCATAGGTGATCAGATAAGGCAAACGATCGAAGGGGGCGCTGATATCCTTCACTACGACGTTATGGACGGGCACTTTGTTCCTAATATAACCGCAGGTCCTGAGATATTGGCGGATATTTCTAAAAGGGTTAGCGTTCCCATAGACGCACACCTCATGATAGAGAATCCGGACAAATACATACCCGCTTTTGTGGAAGCGGGGGCCAGTTGGGTGAGCGTTCACGTGGAGAACACTCCGCACCTTCACAGAACCCTTTACCTTATAAAGGACTTAGGTGCCAAAGCGGGGGTGGTTTTGAACCCCGCTACACCCATAAGTGCGGTTGAAGAAGCCTTGCGCCATGCGGATTACGTTCTTTTGATGTCAGTAAATCCAGGTTTCAGCGGTCAGAAATTTATAGGAGATTCCATCAGAAGGCTGAGGGAGCTCAGATCCTTGAGAGATAGGATAAACCCCGACTGCCTGATAGAGATAGACGGAGGTATAAAGGAAGAGAACATAGTGCAAGTGGTGAAAGAAGGCGCTCAAGTCATTGTGGTGGGATCTGGGATATTCTCCGCGGAAGATATAAAGGCTCAAACGCGAAAACTCAAAGATCTTATCTCCTCCGCAGTGGCAGTTTGAAGTCTTGCAGATTAAAGATATTAAAGATCAAGAAAATTTCCTTCAGGTATCCCTTTTCTTGCCCGTAGTAGGTGTTCCTAAAACTTACCTTAAACACCCAGCAGGATCCCGCATAACCCAAGAATAGACTACTGAAAAGCTCTTTGTCGGTTATGTTGTCAAAGGTATAACTTCCTCCCGTGATGAAACCCTTTACGTTAATCTCCGCGGAGAGGTTGTATTGATCCTCCAAGCGATCGTTTTTGCTGTTTCTGCTCACAAGATAGCTACCGCTGAAGGTAAGCTTTTCCAATTCAACGCTGATCGAAGAAGAGTTCCGCACAAAAACACTGAGGTTAGGATCAAAGAGTGTGTCCTGTGTGAATATTACTTTCTCGTGAGGAAATACAGACAGAATACCTCTCACCGGTAAGAGCTTCTTTTTTACGATTTGAGAGTCCGTAGGGAAACGGTAAGAGGCGAGAAGGTTGTAAGAACCTTCCAAGAAGAGGGTAGCGAGTGTTCTGTATGATGTAGATAGGGTCTGGTTCAAACGTAAAGAAAATCTGTTTTCTCTGTTTACAGCGTCGGTAGGGTCAAGTTGAGGAATGTTGAAGTTGCGCGGAGAGTAGGAGTATACACCCTCTATGACCGTATCCAAATCCAAGGAACCGAAA
>WFYK01000029.1 GCA_015490105.1 Aquificaceae bacterium
GAGCCCACTCTTTGCACTGCTTGAAGGTCTCCTCCAAGACCCAAGTTCCTACCTCTATTATTAGACCTGTTTCCTCTAAGACAGGAATAAACTCTGAGGGTGGAACCACACCCCTTTCGGGATCCTTCCAGCGGAGGAGGGCTTCAAAACCAACTACTTCCTTAGTATCTATCTTGTATATAGGTTGGAACTCCAAGAAAAACTCCCCTTTTTGCAAAGCGCGGTGGAGTTTGCCCTTTAAAGTTAGCAGTTCCTCCGCTTTCTTGTTTAGATCTTCGCTAAAGAAAGCAAAACTATTTTTGCCCTGTTCTTTGGCCCTATACATGGCGATATCAGCGTTTTTGATGAGTGTCGAAGGATCTTGGCCGTTGTCCGGATAGAGAGCTATTCCCACAGAAGCGGTTATATAGATTTCCCTCCCTTGAACTTCAAAGGGTGTGTCGAAAACCTTAAGGATCCGCTCCGCAAGAAGTATAGCTTCTCTTGAATCTTTAACGATTGCCACCGCTACAAATTCGTCCCCTCCGAACCTTGCCAAGGTATCGCTTTCTCTTATTACCGCTCTCATCCTCTTTGCCACTTGGATAAGGAGCATGTCCCCTACCTCGTGTCCCATGGTATCGTTGATAGCTTTGAAGTAGTCGAGATCTATGAAAAGAACCGCTACTTTCATACGGCTACGTTTAGCTATCTTGATGGCACTCTGGAGTCTGTCTCTTAAAAGGGATCGGTTGGGAAGGTCAGTAAGGACATCGTAGTAAGCCATCCTGCGTAAGGTTTCCATGTATTCGTGAAGCTTTGAGGTCAGATCGTCAAAGGTTCTTGAGAGGAGGTTTACTTCTTCTACTTTACTGGAGGGGAAGGAAGGTTTTGCCAAGGTATCAAGGTTTTGAGATACCAAGCTCATAATGTGGGCAAGCCTCGATATGGGCATAGTTATAACCGAACTCACTACACCCGCTATAAGGAAGGAAACTAAGGTGAAGAAAAATACGGAAATAAAGTCCGTGTTAAGTTTAGGAAGCAATATACTTACATAACGCTTCATAGATATGTGAGTGAGAATGCTCCAACCAACCTCTTCCTTCAGGGATATCTCTTTGACAAAGTAAGCACCTAAGAATTTAGAAGCCATAAAAGGGGACCTCATGTCTTCTTTGAGGGCTAAGGTGAGATCTCCGTGAACCGTAACCGTTTTTCCTATTTTTATCTTGTCAAAGGGTTTAACACCTTCGAGGGTGGACGCTATGACTCTGCCCTTCGAATCCAATACGCTAACAAAAACGTGTTCCCTGAAAGAGAACTCCCTGACGATCTTTTCTATGTGACTCAGTCGCAACCCGCAGTAAGCGTATCCTATAAACTCCCCGTCTTTCACCGCGGGAACCGCTATGCCTACCACCGGGATGAGAGCAAACTTTGCCACAAAAACATCGGTGAAAACGGGTTTAAGCGTTTCTTTAAGTTTCAGGTAGTAGGGCCTGTAGGAAAAATTCGTTCCTATCATGTATCTCCCTTGAGGGTTTACTTCAGGATAAAAGGTGATAGCGGTTGCGTTCTCATCTGCTATGTAACAAGCGTGGAAATCCTTGAAAGCCCTGTTTATTATTTGTGTCTCCCTCTGGAGAAGCTCCCTGTTCTCCGGTCCCCACATAACGAGCCTTCCCGCAAGCTCGGAGACCGCATTCAGGTGAATTTCGAGCCAGTAGGTAATGGCATCCTTTACCGTTTCAGGTATTACCCTCAGATCCCTCCTCGCTTCCAAGATCATGTTCCCTTCTTCTTCCTTCACTTCCATTACTGACTTAAACAGGAAGGGGATCAAAGACACGCCAACGAGGGCTATAAAGAGAACCTCCCTTAGCTTTACAGGTTCTCCTCCCTTTCTGAGAGATCGGATGACTATAATCAGAAGCGTAGCTATAGAGGCGTTTATTATTCCGTTCACCGCATCTTTTAAAACAACCGCGGTCCCGAGAAAGGCTTCCAACTTAGCGAGTTGAACTACCGCTAAGAGGTAAAGAACACTTCCGCCGAAGGTCCAAAAGATCCAATCGGAGACTATAAAGTCCGTCCTTAGCTTTCTGGCGATCAAGGGGACCACCAAAAACTCAAGTGTCCTTATGGCCACTACGTAAGGGTTTTGAGTGAGGTAATAAATCTGAACAAGCAGTAAAACTCCTCCCGCCAGTGCCCAAAGGGGACCGAGAAGTTCAAATATCAGAAAGAAGACAAAGAAACCAAAGTATAGGTGCAGTGAATCCAAAAACAGGGGCAGACTAAAGCTGTTGATCAAAAGACCTAAGGTTGTAAGTCCTGTCCAAACAAAAAACTTTATTAACTTATCCATTAGGGCCTTTCTATAATTCCACCTCCGAGGAGAAGATCCCCTTCGTAGAGAGCAAGAACCTGTCCTGGTGTTATACCCCTTATGGGTTCCTTGAATTTAAATAGAAAGCCTTCCTTCGTTTCCTTTACATCTTCGATCGCAACGGGTTTGTGCCGGTATCTGACTTGGCCTTCCGGAGAGGACCACCTTTCCATAGGAACGTGAAGATTCAGGTGCTTTACCAGTAATGTGTCGCTGTATAGGTATTCTTCTTCACCCACTATGAGAGCGTTTTTTTGCGGATCGAGATCTATAACGTATAAGGGTTTTTTCCAAGATACACCTATGCCCCTTCTTTGTCCTATCGTATATCTGTAAAGACCCTTGTGCTTGCCCAAAACTTTACCGGAAACGTGGACTATAGGCCCCTCTTTAACACCCACTATAGCTTCTATATACTCTCCCGGAGACTTACCCATTAAGAAGCAAACCTCTTGGGAGTCCCTCTTGTCCGCAACTGGAAGTCCCCTACTTTTTGCTATTTCCCTTACCTGATCCTTGGTCATATCTCCGAGGGGAAACTCCAAAAGTTCCAAGTCCTCTTTTCTAACGAGAGCAAGAAAGTAAGACTGATCCCTGTTAGAATCCCTTCCTCTCCGTATGACCTTGCCCACACCTTCTATATAGTCAGTTTTTGCATAGTGACCCGTAGCGAGCCTATCTATCTGTGCTACATCTCTGAGATAGCGGGCGAAAAATCCCGTTTTTACCTCCCTGTTGCAAACTGCGCAGGGGTTGGGAGTTCTCCCCTTCAAGTATTCGGAGATAAAGTAGTCTATTACCCTGCTTTTGAAGATTTTCTCCCAGTCGAAGGTAAGGTGGGGTATGCCGAGTCTTTTAGAAACCTCCGCAGCGTCCCTAACATCCTTGGGAGAACAGCAAACTTGAGGCCCTTCCTCGAGATCGCATTCGGAAACGGTGTGAAAACGAAGTGTCACGCCAATGACCTCGTGACCTGCCTCTTTCATCAAAAGGGCGGTGACGCTACTGTCAACGCCACCGCTCATCCCGACCGCTATCCTCATGTTCTATCAAAATTATAAGGTTCCTTGAGTCTTTCAAGCTTAAACCTTCCCTCAAAGTCCTTGGCAAATTGAAGAGCAACCCTTCCCGAAAAACTTCCCCTCTCCCTTGCCCAAGAAATGGCTTCCTTTTTCACCTCCTCCCAGCGGATCTCCTCTAACACTCCGCTCTTTTCAAGATAGTTCCTTACTATCTCCAGATACTGATCTGGAGTAAAGGCGAAAAAGCCTAGCCTTATGCCGAACCTTTCCGCGAGGGAGGTTCTCTCTTGAAGCGTCTCTTGAGGAAACTTATCCTCCTCTTCCCACCTGCTCGGCATCAGATTTTTCCTATTGGAGGTAGCGTAGACAAGAACATTTTCGGGCCTCTCTTCTATATCCCCGTCAAGGAGGGATTTAAGAACCTTGAAGTCCGTTTCGGAAGGTTCGAAGGAAAGATCGTCGAAGAACAGAATGAACCTAAGATCGGATCTTCTAAGAATCTCATAAAGATCCGTCAAGGAAGGTATATCCCACCTGTAGACCTGAACTATCCTAAGACCTTCCTTTCCGAAAGGCTTTAAAAGACTGCGCACCAAGGAGGATTTGCCCGTTCCCCTGTCTCCCCACAACAGCACATCGTTTGCGGGAAATCCCCTCACAAACTGAGCTGTGTTTCTAAAGAGGATCTCCTTTTGTCTATCCACAAAAAGCAAGGAATCGGGATCCGGCACAGATGGATGAGCAACAGGTTCGAGGGAGTCCCCTTTTAAACGGAAGGCAAGGAAATTTTTCAGATCCCTTTCACTTACCTTCATCTTTCTCTTTCAGATCACCTACCGAAAAGCGGTGTGCCCTCTTTAAGAACTCTACCAGTCTCCTGTGGTGATATTCCTCCTGCCCTTCTATCCAGTTGAGAAGTTCCCTTATAGATTGGTCCTTTATCTCCTTTGCCTTCCTTATATATTCCGCCTTGGACTCCTCTTCGTAGAGAATGTGATCTTCTACGCCTTTGCACTTTTCCACTTTAGGCATAGAAAGATCAGGAGTTCCTCCCATTTGACCTATCTTCTCTCCCAGCTCACCCATGTGAACCATGCTCTCGATCGCAAGGTCAAGCATTATGTCCTTGTAATCGCAGTTCTTAGAGTGAAAGAAGTGATAAAGATATTCGAGAATTATTTTGTATTCTTCCTTTAAAAGCTTGTTGAGAAGCTTTACTGTTTCCTCGTCCGCTTTTTTCTTCTCTTCGGGAGAAAACTCTCTATTCTTTACCTCTTCGAGCAGTTCCGCGAACTCATCTCTGTGCTGGCTCTCGTCGTGAATAACCCTTTCTAAAAGCTTCTTAACAGAGTCATCCTTTACAATTTCCAATTGCTGTGTGTAAATCTCTATCGCTTTTTCCTCCGCATTCACATCGTTTCGGAGCATATCCTCCCAAGAGGGACCGCCTACCTTTATCTCCTCCTCTACTCTTTTGAGTTCTACTTCTCCTCCCAGCTGAACTACCTTTTGAGCGAACCACTTCATGTGCCTCATCTCTTGGCGAGCGATCTTTTCGATCTCGCCCGTTATAGAAGGGTCACCTATGAGGAATATGTGGTAGAGATACTGAACTATAGCGGAGTGTTCTAAAGCCACATCGTATAGGAGCAAGCTTATAAGCTCGGATCTCTTCATAATTAAACCTCCGTCGGTTCAAGAAAGTATATAATTATTCCGACACATCGGATCGGCGGAGGTTCTTATGGGAGACGTAGTGGTAATACCGGATATAACCCTGTTCATCCAAGGTGCCCTCTTTTTGGCTTTTTTGGTGGTTATAAACCAGTTACTGATCAAGCCTTATACCCAAGTTATAGAAGAAAGGGAATCCATAGTAAAGACCAACTTGGAAAAAGCCAAGGATCTCCGCGAAGAGGCGAAAACCTACATAGAAGAAGCTAATGAAATACTGGAAAAAGCGAGAAAAGAAGCCAACGCTATCTTAGAGGAAGCCAGAAAAGAAGCGACCAAAATTAGAAACCAAATTATTGAACAGGCTGAGAGAGAAGCCCAAGAGGAAATAGAGAGGGGGGTTGCACAAATAAGGGAGTCTTTGGAAAAAGAAAAGCACAAGCTCGAAGGTGCTCTTAAGGAAGTAGCTCAAAGCATAGTTAAAAAGATCCTCGGAGAGGTGGCATGAAAAAGCTCTTGCTTGTTACGGTTATCTTCTCAGGTATTGCTTTCGCAGGTGGAGGAGAAGGCGGACATCACAGCCCTCTGGAACTCTTCTGGAAAGGCTTTAACATCCTGCTATTTTTGGGGATCGTCTACTGGTTTGGAAGGAAACCCATAGCGGAAGCTTTCAATAACTTCTGGAGATCTTTATACACCGAAGTGGATAAGTCCGAGGAGGAGCTAAAGAAAGCCCAAGAAGAGCTAAAAAAGGCCAAAGAGGAACTTGAAAAGGCTAAGGTGAAAGCTGAACAGTCTGTAGCTCTCGCCCGGGAATCCGCACAGGCGGAAATAAAGGAAGCGGAAAAGCACGCTAAAGAGGTTGCACAGCGTATAAAGGAAAGGGCCAAGGAAACGGTAGAGGTAGAACTCAAGAAAGCCAAGGAAGAACTCGCCCTTTACGGTATGAAAAAGGCGGAAGAGATCGCTCTTTCTATGCTCGAGGATGCCTTCCAAAAGCCCGAAGTCAGGAAGAACTATGTGGAGAGACAGCTAAGAACCTTGGAGGGAAGAAATGAATAAGAAGAAGGATCTTGCACGCAAAATTGTAAGGATCCTCGTAAGGAAGATACCAAAGGACAAAAACACACTAATAAGTGTAGGGGAATTTTTAGGGACACTTGCACTTCTCTACAGGAAAAACACGGAAATTAGGAACTTCTTGATAACTCCCTTTATAGAAAAAGCTAAAAAGTTGGAGGCTTTAAAGAGACTCGGAGAGCGTTTTAACCTACCTAAAGAGGCCTTCGATGTCCTCGAATATGTAATAGATCTCAACGCCTTCGGGCTTTTGAACGAGATCAAGCGCTTTTACGATCATGAAGTTGAAAAGCTTATGAAGGCTTCAAAGGGATACTTAACTTTAGCCCACGAACTCGAAGAGGATCAGATAAAGGAAATAACTCAAACCCTTGAAAGGGTCCTCGGAAGGGAGATGGAGGTTGAGGTATCTTACGATAAAAGCCTGGTGGGGGGTTTTGTCTTTAAAACTTCCGGGTTCGTAGTAGATGCCTCCGTCAGAAGACAGCTAAGAGATCTCCTCAAGGTCGGAGGTTAAGAAGGATGGAAAGGACGCTGATAATTATCAAGCCTGACGCGGTAGAGAAAAAGGCGGTGGGGAAGATACTGGATAGGTTTTTGGAGGAAGGTTTCCAGATAAGGGCTCTTAAAATGTTTCGATTTACCGAGGATCAAGCCAAAAGGTTTTACATAGTGCACAAAGACAGGCCCTTTTACGGGGAGCTTGTAGAGTTTATGACTTCGGGACCGGTAGTAGCTGCGGTTCTTGAGGGTGAGAACGCCATAAAGAGGGTCAGAGAAATAATAGGGCCAACCGACAGTGAGGAAGCAAGAAAGGTAGCTCCCAACTCAATAAGGGCACTTTTTGGAACGGACAAAGGGAAGAACGCTATACACGCTTCTGACTCTCAAGAGTCCGCGAGCTACGAGATACCTTTTATCTTCTCTGAGCTGGAGATGGTCTAATCCTGAGGGCCTTAGACTGGGCTCTTATCTTACCGCTCTTAGTTGTTCAAGTCATAGGTGCGATCGGGGTCTACAGCGCAACGGGGGGAGAAAGCTCTTTCTTTATAAGGCACATCGTATATCTATCTTTGGGCTGGGTCGTTATATTACTTATCGCGAGGGAAAACTTCAGAAATATCCTTTTCACATCCCTTTACGTTTATCTTTCAGTTTTGTTTCTGCTTATCCTCGTTCTCGTAGCGGGCAAGGAGGTTTCAGGTTCGAGGAGATGGCTCGATCTTGGAATCGTTCACGTTCAACCTTCGGAGTTTATGAAGTTCGCTCTTTTGATCCTAACCGCCCACATACTCCCTCACGTAAGTGGACTGTTGGACGGAAAGCTTTTTCTACTGGTCCTTGCTTACGCGATGCCAGCGGTAATAACTTTAAAACAGCCGGATCTCGGAACAACCGTAGCCTACTTCGTGCCTTTGACCGCTATGGTTTTTGCCCTCGGTGTCAGAGTGAGATACTTCGTTATCGCAGGGTTGGTATTTTTTGCTTTATCTCCCTTTCTGTGGAGTTTACTAAAAGACTATCAAAAAAGGAGACTCCTCGCGGTGATAGATCCCTACAGCGATTATCTCGGAAGCGGTTACCAACTTATCCAGTCGGTGATAGCTGTAGGATCGGGAGGACTGACGGGAAAGGGAGTCGGGCAGGGGACTCAATCAAAACTCCTTTTCCTTCCAGAAGCCCATACAGACTTTATCTTCTCGGTAATAGCGGAAGAGCTCGGTTTTATCGGTGCGGGACTCCTTATACTAAGCTTTTTCCTGTTTCTTTTGAGGATACTTCTTTATCTTAAGCTCCCTTTGGATACATCCGCGCAAATATTCGTCGTTGGAGCCTTCGCTTTGCTACTCTTTCAGATATCCGCGAATGTCCTTATGGCCTTAGGTATGTTTCCCGTAGTGGGAATGCCCCTTCCCTTCGTGAGTTTTGGGGGAAGTGCTACCATAACAATGAGTCTCATCGTCGGTGCCTTGTTGAGCGTAAAAAGAACTTATTCTTGAGGAATCTCAAGACGCACAACGATCCAAGGCACGCACCCGTTTTCTTCATATAAGAAGACCACACACCCCTCTAAATGGCCTTCTTCCTTTACCTTGGAGACCAGAACTTCGGAAATTGTGCGCCTGATATAGCCTACTTTAACCGCACTTTGGTGATACACCGCAAGGGCATTTTCGTCGTGGGGATTATCTTGTTCCCAAACCACGTATAGGGTATCTCCCTCTTTTACTTTCAGATCGCCGTTTTTATCCTTGAGGTCGTTGATCCTGTAGCTCACCCCAACGATGCGGGTATAAAGGGCTCCGCCATTCTCGATGAGATCTTTCAGCATATTTTTGGGATCTTCCGACACGGGCAGTGTTTCTTCGGAAAAAGATCCCAAAAGGACCTCAACCACAAAGTTCTTGTAGGTATTTTCTCCCCACGTCTCTTTAAGGAGGTGGAGGAAATCCTCATCCACGAGATCTTTGTGTTTTACGTATGCAAGAAGATAGGCACCCTTATCTACAAGGGCAAGGGCGGTAGCGAGGTTAATAACCTTACCGAGTCCCGCGGTGGGTTTTAAGTAAGTTATGGATATGCTTCCGATCTTCTCATCCTCTAAGTTTATAGTTTTTCCCTCGATCTTCTTCTCGGAGGTAGGAGTATAATGCCCTGAAGGGGTCATCTTTAGGCTTATTTCCTTTCCGCCAACTTTAATAAGAACGTCCATAGCTGAAACAATTTGTTTCAAAGCAGGAGAAAAAGCAAGTGAAAATTCACTTTATGAAGAGAGCTTCTTCCCTATACCAACCCCATACGGTGGGAAATAGGTTCCCGAACTTGTCCTTGACCGCGAGGATCTCTTTGGGAGTTGCTATGAATATCATAGGTTGTTCTCTATGAATTATCCTGAAAGCCCGTCTGTAAATTTCTACTCTCTTTTTAGGATCCATCTCCGAAGATCCTAAATCTATAAGGCGGTCTAACTCAGCTTCCCATTCCGTAGCGGGCTTTTTCTGACGCGGGTTCCACATGTGAAGGACCCCCGACGAGTGCCAGACGTTTCTCCCGAAATGAGGATCTAAAGTTCCCGTAAGTCCTATCAGAACCGCTTCCCACTCGTAGGGTGGTGAGGTCAGCCGTGAAACGAGACTGTTGAAGTCTATAGGTTTAAAGATAACATCCACACCTATCTTTTTTAGATCCGCGCTAACTATGTTTCCTATAGCTTCTCTTTCTTTATTCCCAGCGTTTGTGATCAGGGTGAACCTAAGATCGTGCCCTTCCGGATCTTCGAGGATCCCGTCACCGTCCCTGTCTTTGAAGCCTATGCTTTCTAAAAGGGTTCTCGCTTTCTTTAAATTGTATTCGTAAGGGGGAAATAGATCCTCTGAGTAGTAGGGTCTGTTTGCTTCAGTGATAGGTCCGTAAAGGGGTTTAGCAAACCCTTCGTATACTATGTTGCATATCCCTTCTCTATCTATTGCATGGGATATGGCTACTCTGAAGGTCCGGTTTTGAAACCACTTGAGCTTGTATTTAGGTATCTTGGCATTAGGGTTTTGGTTGAAAACGATGAAGGTAGTGGAGGGTGTAGAACCCAGATCGTAGATCTTTATCCCTTCATTTTCCTTCCCTACCATCTGTCTGAGGTCTTGAGGCCTGAGGCCTACATAGTCCACTTCGCCATTAAGAAACTTCAAGATTGCGGTGTCCGGATCCCCCACTATAAGACCCACCTTTCTTTTTATGTAAGGGAGTTTGTTTCCAAATTCATCTTTTCTGTAGTAATAAGGGTTGGGTCTATATACAACCCTTTGCCCTTTTACGTATTCTTCCAAAATCCAAGGACCTGTTCCTACGATCTCTTTAGGGTCAGTGTTTACGTTCCACGCGGTATTGAATGTTCCTTCACGAACGTGTTTTTGGAGCTTGTGCTTTGGAAGTATGCTTGCGGTAAGAGCTCCTAAAAAAGGAGCAAAGGGTTCGGGCAGGGTGAAGCGAACCGTGTAGTCATCTATCTTCTCAACCTTTATCTTCTTCCCCTTTACCTTTAGGATGTCACCCGTTGAGGAGGGTATAGACTCATTGTAGTAGACCTCGTTGAAGGTAAAGACCACATCGTCCGCGGTAAAGGGTGTTCCATCACTCCATCGCACATCCTTCCTGAGGTAAAAGGTCCAAACGCGTCCGTCTTGGGAAACCTCCCATCTCAAAGCGAGATCAGGTTCATACTCCATGGTTTTTAGATTCAGACGGGTAAGACCCGAAAAGAGGTCACCTATGACCGCGGTGGATGAGGTTTCCTGTGCCAAAGCTGGGTTTAGGGTTTTGGGATCCGATGAGAGTGCAAAGTATAGAGTTCCCCCGTGCTTTCCTGCAACAGGCTGAAAATCTTCAGGGCTAACACGAATAAGTTTTACCTTGCCACCCTCAGGAGATCTGACCAAGTGAAAGGGAAGAAAAGCTAAGAAAGTAAGGATCAGGGCTCCGATTAGGTATCGGATCATTTTTTCTCTTTCAGTTGTTCTTTCGAAAACCTGTAAACCCTTCCACAAAATCTACAAACGACCTCCGCAGGTCCGTCCTTGGTCAGATCCTCGATCTCTTCTTCTGAAAGGAGAAGCAAGCTCGCTTTAGCTACTTCTTCCGAGCAAGGGCAGTAATACTCGATCTCCTTAAGACCTATCAGTTGAGGATCCATATCCTTGAGGATTTCAACCGCAATGTCCTCCGGCCTTTTACCCTCCTCCAGCATACTCGATACGGGAGGCAGGTTCTTTACCCTCTTTTCTATCTCTTCTACGATCTTGTCATCCATCCTTCCAAGGGTTTGAACTAAAAATCCTCCCGCCTGCTTTACGGTGCCATCTTTGTCTACAAGAACTCCTACACCTACCGCGGAAGGTATCTGCTCAGATTGAACGAAGTAGTAAGCGAGATCTTGACCGATTTCTCCAGATATTAACGGAACAACACTCGTATAAGGTGTCCCCATCCCGAGCTCTTTAATGACTTTCAAAATACCGTTCTTACCCACCAAGGAGGCAACATCGAACTTTTTCCTTCCGTCAGTTTCCTTTATTAGGGTTTCCGCCTGAGGATTACTCACAAATCCTCTTACTCTACCTTTCCCGTCAGCCTCAGCCACCACGGTCCCTACGGGTCCGTCTCCTTCTATTTGGAGCAATACCTTCTGATCGGTTGCGTGCTTTACCAAAGATGAGAGAATTATTGCTCCTACGAGAGCCCTACCGAGGACTGCTGTGGCTCCCGGAGACAGGTTGTGAATGCGCCTTGCGGTCTCCACAGTGTTTGTGGCCTTTATAACGTAGACCCTGAGAGGCTCCCTTTTGGGGACAGCTATTACCGCGTAGTCCCTGTCTTCAAAGTAGTTTTTTAGATCATCACGGGTTTCTTTGGAAAGCTCTTTCTTTATCATCGCTTGTAGATGTAAATTATGACCTTCTTCTGACTATGATCCTCCTTCAGGGCAACTATGTGGGTAGGATTATCGAGGGGGTCACCTTTACTCACCTGATCGTTTATTCTGTCTATGTAGTAAAAAGTGAAGCCTTCAAGTTTATCCGAGTTGAACTCGTCCATCGGAAAAGTTTTCAGATCCATGTGGGCGGTTCTATAACCGTATACAAGACCCAAGAGAAAGGAAAGAGATTTACTCTTTTTGCGGTTTATAGGGGTCATCAAAGTCTCTTCTTCCTCCTCCTTATTATGGCAGGCTCTGTTTCCGGATCCACAGGACTGATGCTCTCGTCCGGAACAGCTCTCCTTACTTCAGGTTCTTGCCTTATCACCTTAAACTCTCCTTTCTTTTCTCCCGCTTCTATGTGAACATTTTCAAAATCTGTAGCTATGACGGTTATGCCAAGGGCGTTGGGATCATCTTCTATTTGCACCGCTCCGAAGATTACCTCAGGAGACCCTCCCGCCTTGTTCTTGATAAATTCCACCAAGGAAGCGGCTTCCATAAAGTCCACATCACTTCCCGCCCACAAGGTAAGGAGAAGCCTTCTTGCACCTTCTATACTACCTCCCTCAAGGAGGGGGTTTCTTATTACCTTTTCCGCAAGATCTTCAAAGCCCTCGTCCCCCTGTCTGAAGTCCATACCTATGAGAGCAAGGCCTCCGTCCTGCATAATCGTTTTCATGTCCGCAAAGTCTACATTTATCTGAGCATCCACGTTGAGAACCTCAGTTATACTCCTTACCGCGTTTGAGAGGACGGAGTCCGCGAGCTTGAAAGCTTCCTTGAATTTGAGACCCGCTTTGTTTTGAGCCAGATCCACGAGTTTTTGGTTGTGAACAACTATGTAAGTGTCCACGTTGTTTTTTAGCTCCTCAAGACCTTTGAGAGCTATACTCATTTTACTATCAGCCTCAAAGCCAAAGGGAAGGGTTACCACCGCAACGGTGAGTATACCCATCTCCTTAGCAAGGCCGGCGATGACAGGCGATGCTCCGGTTCCCGTTCCTCCTCCCAAACCCGCGGTGATAAAGACCATATCCGCGTCCCTTACTATCTCCCTTATTCTGTCCGCATCTTCTTCCGCAGCCTGTTTACCTTTTTCCGGAATCGCACCCGCACCTCTTCCTCTCGTAACCTTTTCTCCTATCTGGATCTTGTTTGGAACACTCAGAGAATTCAAGTGTTGAACATCCGTGTTTATCGCGTAGACTTCCACGTTGGTGATACCATCCTGGATTATCCTGTTAACAGCGTTACAACCTGCTCCTCCCACACCCAAAACCTTTATCTTTGCAGGGCTACCACTTTCAGTCATAACAAACCTCCTACGCTATATCTTTAAAGAACTTCCTTACCTTTTCCAAAATTTTACTCAAGAAGCTCTCCTTTAAACCGTTCTGTGAGCTTACCCTCTTGGAAGGAGAAATCCTTATATCTTCGGAGCTGAGTGCATACTTAAGAATTCCGACCGCAGTCGCAAATTTAGGATCCGCTACTTTATCTCTTAGGCCTATGAGCCCTTCAGGTTTACCTACCCTAACCGCAAGACCGGAAATGTCTTCTACGAGCTGAGTTATACCCTCAAGGTTAGCGCATCCACCGGTTATAACTATACCCGCCCTCGCTTGACTTATTTTGAAGTTTTCTCTTTCTATTCTTGTAAACACACCTTCTACCCTGTCGGAGCCTTCTATTATCTCCGCTATCCTCGCCTCTATTACCTTTGCAAGTTCCTTCCTGTAAATGCTTACCTGCTTAGTCTCCCCTCTCGGCTTTATGGTAATTATCTCCTCCTCGCTTACATCATCGGAGAAAGCGTGACCCTTTTCCTTTTTAATCCTTTCCGCCTCATCTCCAGGAAGCCTGAAGTAGAAGCTTATATCCTTAGTTACGTTTATACCTCCGAAGGGTATAGTTCCCGTGAGAGCAGGGGATCCATCAAGGTATAAGACAAAGTCCGTAAGACCCGCACCCATGTCTATGAGAAGGACACCGTCTTCCTTTTCCTCTTCCCTCAAGACCGCTTCCGCAGAGGCAAGGGCACTTACTACCCTCCCGACAACGGAAAATCCCGCTTTTTCCACCGCCCTTTGGAGGTTAAGGCTGTAGTTTCTACCGATCTTTATAACGTGGATGTCCGCGGAAAGTCTGCACCCTGAGAGGCCCCTCGGATCCTGAATGTTGCTCTGATCGTCTAAGGTGTAGTATCTGGGTATAACGTGGAGTATTTCGTAGTTTTCCTCCACACTCTTTCCTCTACCAAGTTCCAAAAGTCTCTGAACGTGGGCATCCGTCACCGGTGCGGGTGTTGAAGATACACTGACCGATTCCTTGAAGTTTTCACTCTTTAAGGAATGCCCGCTTACATTTATAAAAACTTCACGGACATTTACCCCGGCCATTTCCTCAGCTTTCCTTACCGAAATGGCTATGGTCCTTGAGGCGGTATCGAGCTGTTTGATCACACCCTTTTCAACACCTACAGACTTTACCTCTCCTACACCTATTATATGGATACCCTCTCCCTCTTCCAGCTCGCCGATGAGGGTAACCACCTTGTCTGTCCCTATGTCTACTACAGCTACACTAATCCCCATTACTTAAAAATATTAGCAGAAGAGCCGATATTAACTAACTTTACCTACTTAACCAAAATGAACCTGTCGTATCTCAGATCAACGGTTCCGTAGCTTACAGCGGATGCCATTACACTCGCTATCCTACTGGCTACCACTTCGTTTATCTCCTCCGCGGGCGGTAGTATCAGAGTGAGC
>WFYK01000030.1 GCA_015490105.1 Aquificaceae bacterium
ACCGCTCAAAGGTCTTATCAAGCCAACGCAAGGGTTATAACCACTTCAAACACTATACTTGACGAGACTGTGAACCTTGTTAGATAATCAGAGCCATGGCTGACGAGGAGAGGGAGGCTCAACAGGGCGGTGAGGATCAGGGCGGAGGTGGGAAGGGTAAGCTCATCCTCATCGTCCTCCTTCTCCTGATCCTCTTAGCGGGGGGTGGAGCGGGAGCTTATTTTTTTCTTTTCTCAAAAGGAGGTGAAGAAGAGGAAGAGGCCCCCAAGCCCAAGGTTTCTCCGGAAGCTGTGGGGGTAATGTATAAGTTAGAACCCGCCTTTATTGTCAATTTAGCGGACCCCGAAATAACCATGTATGCGAGGGTATCTATCACATTGGAGCTCTCAGGGCCTGAAGTTACCTTAGAGGTGCAAAAACGTGAACCCATAATAAGAGACGCGATCATAGAGATACTTTCTAACAAAACCTCGAGAGAGCTCCGAAGTCCCGAAGGTAGGGAACAGTTAAAGCTTGAGATCATAAAGCGCGTTAATACTATCCTTGTTCAGGGCGGTGTCAGAAACGTTTACTTTACTGAATTCGTCGTTCAGGCGGAGTAATGGATTTTGTTGAGAACTTACTCAGGGTTCTTGTAGCCCTCGCAGTTGTATTAGTAGTTATAGTCGTTACTATTCCTCTTATCTTCAGGAAAACCCCTATAGGGAGGTTCTACTCAAGACAGGGGGAAAAGGTTAAAGTAAAAACGGTGATACCCCTTACAAAGGGAGTTTCTTTGGTAGAGATAGAAATAGAAGGGAAAACCTTTGTCCTGTGGGTGGGTGAGAGGGAAGCTGGGATAATATACAAGGATGAAAATACTGATTTTGATCCTTCTGATCGCTGAGATTGTGTTAGCTCAGGAAGGGATAATCCCTCCGGTGGAAATAAGGATAGGGGAGGGAAACTTAGATACTTCCATAAGACTTTTGATACTTCTTACCATCCTTGCACTTGCCCCTTCCATCTTGATAATGACTACATCCTTTGTGCGTATAGTAGTTATTCTTTCGATCCTTCGCCAAGCCTTGGGTATTCCTCAAGTTCCCCCCAATCAAGTGATTATCTCCTTAGCCCTCTTTCTAACCTTCTTTATAATGAAACCCGTTTTTGATGATATATCCCAAAATGCCCTCGGACCTTACATAAGAGAGGAGATAACGGACAGGGAGTTCTTCGACAGGGTTTCCGCAACCATGAAAGACTTTATGGTAAAGCAAACACGGAAGAAAACTATGGAAATGTTCTTAGAAGTCGCTCAAATATCGAAAGAGGAGCTTGAAAATATAAAAGATCCCAGGGATCTTCCCTTGAGCGTTATAATCCCTGCCTTCATGGTGAGCGAGCTTACAACCGCCTTTGAGATAGTTTTCTTGATCTACATACCCTTTTTAATAGTGGATATCGTGGTAGCTTCCATATTGATTTCGATGGGTATTATCATGATCCCGCCCCAGATAATATCTCTACCATTCAAACTCATGCTCTTTGTTTTAGCTAACGGCTGGGAACTTGTGATCCTTTCCATAGTAAGAAGCTATCAGTAAGGCTTTATGAAGGTCTTACGTGTATCCCTTCTTTTCTTAAATACTCCTTAAGTTCAGGGATGGAAATTTCTCTGAAGTGAAACAACGATGCGGCAAGGGCAGCGTCCACCTTCGCCTCTTTAAAAACCTCTAAGAAATGATCCTTTCTTCCCGCTCCACCACTTGCTATTACAGGTATGTTTACCGCCTCCGCCACCGCTTTGCAAAGTTCCACATCGTAGCCTTCCTTTGTGCCGTCTCTGTCCATGGAGGTCAGGAGTATCTCACCCGCTCCCAAAGACTCCACCTTCTTCGCCCATTCGATCGCGTCAAGATCCGTTCTTGTCCTACCTCCGTGAATGTAGACCTTCCAAGAGGACCCTTCCCTCTTGGCATCTATTGCAACGACTATGCACTGGGATCCGAATCTTAGTGCACCTTCCTTCACCACCTGAGGGTTCTTTACCGCGGCTGTGTTGATAGAAACCTTGTCCGCACCCGCTTCGAGGAGCTTTCGCATATCGTCCACGTCCCTTATCCCTCCGCCTACCGTAAAGGGCATGAAGACGGTTTCCGCTACGCGCTTTACCACGTCGATCATTATCTCTCTACCTTCCGCGGAGGCGCTTATATCCAAAAACACCAGCTCGTCCGCCCCCTCTTCCTCATAACGCTTTGCTATCTCGACGGGATCACCCGCATCCCTGAGGTTTAGAAACTTGACCCCTTTAACGACCCTACCCTTGTCAACGTCAAGACAGGGGATTATCCTTTTAGCCAACATACCTCTTTTGTAAAATAGCACAGCATGAGTCTCAAAGAACGTAGGGAAAGAACTAAGAAGGCTAAGCTTGTGGTAGCCCTTCTCCTTGCGATCTTCGCACTCGTTACATATCTTATGACCTTTGTGATAGTTCATCTTCTGAGGTGAGCCATGAGTTATGAGGTGCTAACCTTTTTGAGTCTCGCTTCCATAGGGCTGAGCGGGATCTTGATCTTGGCGGGACTTCTATTTATAAAGACCGGAAGAAGAGAGCTCCACAAAAAGGCTATGCTCAGCGCGTCTTTTTTAGCACTTTTGTTTTTGATCTTTTACGGTATAAAGGCCTTCTTGTATCCTCCTAAGCCCTATGAGGGTCCTTTTAAAGGTCTTTATCTCTTCGTCCTAATTTCCCACTCGATTCTCGCTGCGGTTAACTTTCCCCTTGCGGTAATCACCGTTTTTTTAGGTGTCACTAACCGTTTAGAAAAGCACAAGAAAATAGCGCCTTTTACCGCGGTAGTTTGGATATACGTTGCTGTAACTGGTTGGATAATATACGTGTTTATGACCTTTCTAAATCGCCATGGAGCTTGAAGTTTTCTTTGTAACCCACAAAGGGTTCGTAAGGGCAAGAAATGAGGACGCTTTGCTCTTAGGGGATCTGATCGTCAGTGGTGTATCCCTTGAAAGTGTTCAGCGGAAGGAATTAGAAAAACAGTCTTTTACGGTAGCCGTTGCGGACGGAATGGGGGGACACAGTTGCGGTGATGTAGCAAGTTACACAGCCCTTGAAACTTTAAAGAGGATTGAAGATCCCAAAAACTGTTTTGAAACACTCAGGCGGATCGAAGCAGATCTTGACAAAATTGCAAAAGAAAGACCGGAATGTTGGAACTTAGGAACGGTTCTGAGCTACCTCCACTTAAATAACTCAAAGGCTTATATTTGCAGTGTGGGAGACACGAGAATATACAGCTCTCTTAGGGGACTTCTGACCGAAGATCACAGGAGTCCTTTCGGTTTTCTCACTTCAGCCCTCGTCGGGGGAGAGAAGGTTCTAACTGAACATTGTGCGAGGGTCATTGAGGTAGAGCCTGGGGAAACTTTTTTCCTCTGTTCAGACGGACTGTGGGAGGCAGTGGAAGAGGAGGAAATTCTTAACACATTGCAGGAAAAAGATATGCTCGATCCCCTCAACGGGCTGTTTTTTAAAGCATTAGAAAGGAGCACCGACAACGTTACCTTTGTAGCACTTAGGATCTTAGCCAAAAGTTAGAGGCCTATCAGGGGTATTAAGATAGATCCTTAAAAAGCGAACCATGACAACGATTTAAGTGATCACAGCTTCCACAGTGTAGCCTATAAAATAGCCTTTTTGGAGGGTTTACCTATGGAAGTGATCAAAAGGAGCGGTAGAAGAGAACGCCTTGATATAAACAAGATCCGCATAGCCCTTGAGTTTGCTTTTAAGGGTCTTAACGTAGATCCCGTCGAGCTGGAGGCGGACGCACACATTCAATTCAGAGACGGAATCACAACGGAAGAGATACAAGCCCTTCTTATAAGGACTGCGGCGGAAAAGGTTTCTCCCGAGAAACCCGACTGGCAATACGCTGCGGCAAGGCTTTTGCTTTACGATCTCTACAAGAAGGTCGCTCACATAAGAGGTTATGAGGTAAAGGACGAACTCTCCAGAGACTACAGACCTTACAACATAGAGGGTTTTTACGAGTTTGTAAAAGGATACGTCGAAAAGGGCATATACGGGGAGTATCTTTTGGAGAACTACTCCAAAGAGGACTTCCAAGAGCTTGCCAACTACATGGATCCTAAAAGGGATTTTAACTTCAACTACACGGGTATAAAGATCCTCGCGGACAGATACCTCACAAGAGATGAAGAGGGAAGAGTCATAGAGCTCCCTCAAGAGATGTATATGCTCATTGCCATGACCTTAGCTATCCCAGAAAAGGATAAGGTAAAGTGGGCAAAAGAGTTTTATGACCTTCTCTCAAAACACCTCGTGACGGTAGCGACTCCGACACTTATGAACGCAAGAAGGCCCATAACTCAGCTTTCCTCCTGTTTTGTCCTCACCGTAGAAGACGATCTTTTCGACATCTTTGATAACATCCAAAAGGCAGCCCAGATCTCAAAGCACGCGGGGGGACTCGGCATCTATATCGGAAAACTCAGGGCAACGGGTGCACCCATAAGGAAGTTCAAGGGAGCAAGCTCAGGGGTTATCCCCGTAGTGAAGATTATCAACGACGTTATGACCTACGTGGATCAGCTGGGTATGCGCAAAGGATCCGCCTCAATTACTTTAGACATCTGGCACAAGGACATTTTGGACTTCTTGGAAGTAAAGACGAACGCGGGAGATGAGAGGAAGAAAGCTCACGATATACATCCCGCGGTATCGATACCCGATATATTCATGAAGAGGGTAATAAACAGGCAAAAGTGGACACTCCTTGATCCCTACTATACGAAGAACGTAAAAGACGGAAAGAACTTGGAAGACCTTTGGGGAGAGGAGTTTGAGAGGGAATACGAGAGACTCGAAAAGGAACTTCCTCCTGAAGCGAAGAAGGAAGTAGACGCCTTTGAACTCTGGAAGAGACTCCTCACGGTAGCCTTCGAAACCGGAGAGCCTTACATATTCTTCAGAGACACCGCCAACAGGAAGAATCCCAACAAACATGCTGGGATGATCTATTCGAGCAACCTTTGTATGGAAATAATCCAGAACATGAGTCCATCCAGACATATAGAGAAGAAGCTCGATCCGGAAACAGGTGAAATAACCTTCAAGAAAATATCCGGAGACGTGGTGGTTTGTAACTTAGGTTCGGTAAACTTAGGAAAGGTTCACACCGAGGAAACCATAAAAGAGGTTGTTCCGAAACTCGTTCGTATGCTCGACAACGTTATAGAGATGAACTTTTACGCCATCCCCGAAGCGGAGTATACCAACAAACGCTACAGGGCTATAGGTATAGGCGTTTCCAACTACCACTACTGCCTCGTGAAGAACGGAATCCAGTGGGAAAGCGAAGATCATCTGAAGTTTGCGGACAAACTATTTGAACTTCTCGCTTTTTACGCGATCAAAGGTTCCATGGAGCTTGCAAAAGAGAGGGGCAAATACAAGCTCTTTGAAGGATCAGACTGGAGCAAAGGCATCTTTTTCGGAAGGACCATAGAGGAGATAGAACAGGACTCTAAGGCCAACGGCAACAACCTACCTTGGAGGGAACTCGCGGATCAGGTTAAGAAACACGGTCTCAGAAACGCTTACTTGCTGGCTATGATGCCCACCGGTTCTACCTCTCTTATTTTGGGAGCTACGCCCTCCGTGGATCCCATATTCGCTAAATACTACAAAGAGGAGAACATGAGTGGAATCCTTCCCCAGGTTCCTCCCGAAATAGACAGGTTCTTCTGGCATTACAAGAGTGCTTACAACATCGATCAGGAGTGGATAATCAAAGCGGCAGCGGTTCGCCAAAAGTGGATAGATCAATCTCAAAGCTTAAACCTCTTCGTAGATCCCGAGAACATAGACGGACCAACACTTTCGCGCATATACACCTTGGCTTGGGAGCTCGGGCTCAAGACCGTTTACTATCTCAGATCCAAATCCGCAACGGACATAGAGGAATGCGAAAGTTGTGCGGTTTAGTTCGCTGTCAGGTAAGACATTAGATTTTCGTAGTCCTGAAGGACTATTCCGTCAGCACCGCTATTCTCCGCGATTTTTAGGACTTCTTTGAGGTTTCCTTTGCTTTCTTTGTAGAAGGATTCCCCTCCCGTAAGATCCTTTTCTACCGAGAACGCTATCCTGAGACCCTTCCCAAGCTTCGCCGTAATCTCTCTGTAGTAAACTACGTTCTCTTCAATTCTTGAAAGATCGGTTATATATAGCATAACTACGAGCGTATCAGACAAAGGGACGACATCCTCGTCAAAACCGTAGTATCTGTAAACGTAGGATATGAGCGGGTTGAGGTAATTTACCCTGTTCCTTACTTGGGTTAAGGTTTCAATGTATAAATTCCAAATATCCGGATCTATAAAGTCCCGCTGTCCCTCTATAGCGTGAGGCTCTATGTCCAAGTTTACGGGTATGTCTTTCCCGAAAGTTTCTAAAAAATCTCGGTAGAGATCAAGTATATAGAAGAGATGCCTCCTATTCTCCGGGAAAATCCAATCGTTTCTGCTAAGGAGGATCTCAAACTTTATCCCTGCAGAGTCAAGCGCGCTTATAAAATCTATGAGGTCTTTCCTGCCTTCGGGACTGAGGTAATAATCGATTGCGTTGGAGGAAAACAGGAGGCAGTTTATTCCGTTGGATCGCAAAGATGAAATAAGATCTTTCTCCTTTCCCACGTAGTTTTCTCCGTTCCACAAGAAAACGCAAACGTCTACGTCCAAAGAGGCTTCTTTTATAGGATGAACTTTATTCCCTCCGCCACCGCAGGAGAAGACTAACAGGAAGAGAACCGCAATTATCCACCTCAGATTAAAGCCCTACCAACCTCGAAGTGTGTTCCACTATCCTCACGAAGGGTGCCGGGTAAAGGCCCATCAAGAAGGCGGTGCCCAGAATAAGTAAGAAAGGTATAACATGGTGGGCTTCCACATCCTTGAGGGTTGCCCACTTTTTCTTTCTATCTTCCGAAATGGTATCTTCTTCGAGCATAACCCTCTTATACATGTATAGGAAGTAAGCTGCTCCGAGGATCATACCGGTTCCCGCTATCAAAGCCCATACGGGGTGTGCTTTGAAGGTTCCGAGTAGCACCAAGAACTCCGCTATGAAGCTCGCAAGTCCCGGCAAACCTATTCCCGCAAGTCCGGAGATCATGAAGAAAACCGCAAAGTTAGGTATGTATCTTGCTAATCCACCGAGATCATCCATGTTGTAAGAATGAATCCTGTCGTAGATAAAGCCAGCTGCGAAGAAGAGGGCTGCGGAGGAAAGCCCGTGGGCGATCATCATATAAATCGCTCCGTTCAGTGCGTCCTTGTCAAGGGCAAAGGTTCCCAAGGTGACTATACCCATGTGGGATATGGAAGAGTAAGCAATAAGTCTCTTTATGTGGGTTTGAGCTATGGCCATCATAGCCGCGTAGATTATGGCTATCACCGACAGGGTAAATATCAAGGGTATGTAGTATTTGGAAGCTTCAGGGAAGAGGGGTAGGGAATACCTTACGAAACCGAAGGTTCCCATCTTAAGTAGAACTCCCGCAAGGATGACGGATCCCGCGGTAGGAGCTTCAACGTGAGCGTCGGGAAGCCAAGTATGAACCGGGAACATAGGAATCTTCACCGCAAAACCTATACCGAATAGCAAGAAGGCTACGAGCTGAAGCCAGAGGGGATATCCCATAGAGAGATGCTCTAAGTAGTTGAAAGTTATCTTCCCGTAAACGAAGTATCCGTAAACGATCACGGAAGCAAAGCCAAGAAGCAAGAACAAGCTACCGAAGAAGGTGTATATAAAGAACTTGTTTGCCGCATAGATCTTCCTGTCGTGTCCCCAAAAACCGATGATGAAATACATAGGTATGAGCATCCCCTCCCAAAAGATGTAAAAGAGGAAAAAGTCGAGTGCGGAAAAGACACCTATACATGCGGTCTCAAGGATTAGGAAAAGGGTAATGTATAGAACGGGCCTGTCTTCTATTCTCAGGGACCAAATGAATACTGCCAGAAAGAGAAGTGCGGTCATGACGATCAACGAAACCGCCATGCCGTCCAAACCTATGTGATAAGAGATCCCTAAGGTGGGTATCCAGTCTATCTTCTTGACGAACTGAAACCCTTCTTTTGAAAAGTCAAAGTTGAAGAACAAAACAAGAGACAAAGCAAAAACTATTGCGGAAACAGCTATAGAGGTGTATTTGGCAAAGATTTCATTCCTTACAAGTGCTATGACTCCCGCACTGACGAGGGGGAGAAATATGGCTAAGGTCAAAACCCACTCCATCAGAACCCTCCTACGAAGATACTAACTCCCAAAAGAATTAAAGCCGTCAAACCCGCTCCGAGACTAAGAACATACCAGTTTATCTTACCCGCTTGCATAAACTTGAGGAAAGATCCCGTTTCCTGAGTTACCTTCGCGACACCGTTGACCACACCGTCTATGAACTGTCGCTCTCCCACCGAGTAGAGAACCCTTGAATAGGCCATATAGCCTCCCGCTATTATCTTGTGGTATAGCTTTTCGGTGAAAAACTGTTCGCGGAATGTTATGGCTATGGCCTTCATGGATTCGTGCGCTTTTTCAGGATCTATAATCCTCTTTACAAACACACCATACGCTAATCCTATCCCTAAAAGAGCTATACCTACAGATATGACCGCCACGTCTATGTGAATTTCCTTGTGCTTACCACCCACAGCCTCCATATACCAACCCTCAAAAAACCCAAACACTACCGCCATAACCCCCAACACCACCATCGGAACAC
>WFYK01000031.1 GCA_015490105.1 Aquificaceae bacterium
GCAACTTTATGTCTCTGACAAGTATCTCGTCGAGAAGGATATACCTTTTCCTCAGCTCTTCACTCACCTGCTGATAAAGCTTCTCTTGAATCAGGGTTCTTTCTTGATAAACCTGGGAGCTGTCCAAGGTGGCTATCACATCTCTTACCGCTGATCTTATAACGGGCTTTATTATCCTGTCTTCATACCAAGGCCCGTATTCTACAAATATTTCCGAAGCTTTATCGGGTTGGATTTTGTAAAGCGTCGTAAGTTCAACCCCTATAGTGAGTCCGTCTTTAGAAAGGGCGGTTATGGCGTTATTGCCCGTAAGATCGTAGCTGTGGGTCCTTACCGACATCTTAACAACCTTTTGAATTAGAGGCACTACAAGATGAAGACCCGGAGGGAGCTCTTCCGGACTCGCTTTACCCAAGGTAAGTTTCACACCCACGTATCCGCTGGGTATTATCACAAATGGGTTTCCAAGAAGAAGCAGGAAAACGATGACAAAGAAAGCTCCTACCGCACCGTATATAAGCTTGGGCGAAGGGCCCTTTTTAGGATATTTTGGAAAAGGTCTCGGTTCCATATCCATGTTCGCTAACCTCCTTGAAAAAAATGTATATTAGTTAGGGCTTGGAGGAGGAAAAATGAAGGTAGAGGCGATCAAGAGCATAGATGAGGCAAAGGACATAAAGGCTTTTGTATTTCTTCTCTACGAAGGGGACACATCCCCCTTAGCCAAGCTCGGAAGCTCCACCGCAAGGAGGTTAAGGGAAGCCCTAAAGAGTTTGAGCTTTAAAGGTAAGGAAGGAGAAATAGTTCGTTTGCCTGCTCTATCCAGAAAAGCGGAGGTAGTTTACGCGGTAGGTCTGGGCAAAAAGGAAAAGGCAAACTTAGACTCTTTCAGAAGGGCGAGCGCGGGTGCGGTAAAGTCCCTCAAGAAGGATAAAATCCCTCAGGCGGTTTTGGTATCTCCCAAGAGAAACAGATCCTTTTCCCAAGCCATAACCGAAGGTCTTATCTTGGGAAACTACTCCTTCGACAAATACAAAACTTCGAAGGAAGAAGGTAAGTTTGAGGTAGAAAGGGTCTTGATCTTGGGGGCGGATGAGGAAGGTGTCAAAGTTGGAACCATCCTCGCGGAGGCACAAAATTACGCAAGATCACTTGTAAATGAGCCGGGCAACGTTATAAACCCGATCACCCTCGCGGAAGAAGCACAAAAACTTGCAAAGGAGTTCTGTCTTGAGTGTAAGGTCTACGACGAGAAGCAGATAAGGGAAATGGGAATGGAAGCCCTTTGGAGCGTAGGGAAAGGATCTTCTACACCTCCGAGATTTATCCACCTGACCTACAAACCTTCGGGAACACCTAAAGCCAAGATCGCGATCGTCGGGAAGGGGCTAACCTTTGACAGCGGAGGCCTCAACATAAAGCCTGGAGATTATATGAGAACTATGAAGATGGACAAATCCGGAGCCTGTGCGGTTCTGGGCATAATGCGTGCGTTAGCACAGCTCAAGCCCAACGTGGAGGTTCACGGAATAATAGGAGCTGCGGAGAATATGCCCTCGGGAAGTGCTTACAGACCCGATGACATAATAAGGGCCAAAAACGGCAAGTATATAGAGATAGACAACACCGATGCGGAAGGAAGGGTGACTCTGGCGGATGCTCTCTCCTATGCAAGCGAGCTAAAACCTGAAAGGATAATAGACATGGCTACCCTCACGGGAGCCTGTATGGTTGCTTTGGGTGAATACACCGCAGGGCTCTTCACCAACGACCCTTCCTTCGGCGAAGAAATAAAGAAGGTTGCCAAAGACACGGGAGAAAGGGTTTGGGAGCTTCCTTTATACGATGAGAGACTCAGGAAGAAAATAAAGAAAGGTCCCGCGGACGTGGTAAATACGGGAGGAAGATACGGAGGCGCTATAACCGCTGCTATGTTCCTTGAAGAGTTTGTCGGTGAAGGTATAAAGTGGGTTCACTTGGACATAGCTGGTCCCGCATGGTCTAAGGAAGACTACGGATACTACACGCAGGGAGGAACGGGATTCGGGGTTAGAACCTGCTGTGAATACATCATGCGCTACTTGGACGGAAAGGAATAATTTAAATTCACTATGGGTATTAGGACACTGAGCTTGCTTTTAGCTCTGGTTTTGGTTGCTTTTGCTTCCAGATGGTATCCGGATTTCAAGGAGGGCGTAGAGGTTTCCAAAAGTCAGAACAAGCTCGTGATGGTCTACTTCTACGAGGAGGGGTGCACCTACTGTAAGTATATGGAGGAGGTGGTGTTTATAGAGCCGGAAGTGAGCGACCTTATGGAGAGGTTCTTCGTAGTGGTTCCGATAGACGTGGAGAACCCTCCTAAGGATCTTGACAGACGCTTTAAAGCGGTGGGAACGCCCTCCTTCATTATCTATGATCCCTTCGAAGATAGGGTTCTCCTTCAGATCTTCGGCATGCAGGAAGCGGACGAGTTTACACAACTCCTCAAAAGGGCCTGTTCCAAGTCCAAAAGGGTAAACTGCTGAATGGCCCTAAAAGATAGGATAGAAAGGCTAAAACTCCTTATCTTGGATGTGGACGGGGTTTTGACGGACGGGAAACTTTACTACGGCCCAGACGGTGAAGAGCTGAAAGCCTTTCATGTTTTGGACGGCTTAGGGATAAAGATGATTCAAGATGCGGGAATAAAGTTATCGGTGATTTCAGGAAGGCGATCTGAAGCTTTAGAAAACCGTCTGAGGGAACTTCGCATAGAGGAGATATTTTTAGGACAGGTTAACAAAATTTCCTCTCTGGAAACCTTGTCTTTCAAGCTCGGGGTGGAGACGGACGAGATAGGTTTTATTGGAGATGACCTTGTAGATTTAGATGTTATGAAAAGGGTGGGTTTCCCAGTGGCGGTTAAAAACGCCCATCCTGAGGTTAAGCGCGTTGCGGTTTATACAACGAGGGCGGAAGGTGGAAAGGGAGCACTAAGGGAGGTAGCAGAACTTATCAGGAAGTTTAGATGAAAAGGTCTCTCCTCGTTTTAACCCTCTTCTTGGTTGCGAACGTCCTTTCCTACCTTTACGTGGAGAGGTTAAAGGATAAAGTTTTTGTGGAAAGGGAAGAAATAGGTATAGCTGAAGGCGTGAGGATAAGGGTCTTCGGGGAAAAAGCTTTAGAGTGGCTTATCTTCGGGAAAACTCTTATATCCGTCGGGGACGAGGTGTCCCTCTCAGGGGTCCTTATGGAATCCTCTTACGGCTACAGTCTCAGGGCGGACAGCGTTTTTCTCAATAGGGAAAGTAAAAAAGCGAAGCTTCAGGGAACTGTAGACCTTAGGGGGGAGGCCTTCTTTGTCAGAACCGAGGAGGCGGTTGCAGATCTATCTAAAGGGAAGGTTTACGGTAAAAAGGGGGTGAAAATATGGAAAGATAGAAATTACGTGGAAGGGAAATCCTTTGAAGTCAGGCTGAAACCCTTCTTCGTAAGGGTAAGGGAGGTGAAAACAAAACATGAAATGTAGGCTTCTTACCGCACTGTTCTTTCTTTGTTCTATAGCCTTCTCTCAACCTATAACCGGTGAGGCTAAGATCCTTGAGTTTAAAGACAACAGGGTCATATACAAAGGAGATGTTAAACTCACTCGCGGTGATGCCCTTCTTTCCGCGGACAGGGTAGAGATCATCTTGGACGAGAAGGGAAAACCCGTGAAGATCTTGGCTGTGGGAAACGTTAAATACGTTGAGGGGAACAGAAAAGCAAGGGCGGACTATGCGGAATACGATCTCAAAGCGGACAGGATAATACTCGAAGGTTCCGCTACCGTAGAGGAAGATAAAAGTGTTCTTTCCGCGGATCGGATCGTTTATGATAGAAAGAGTCAGAGCCTGCAGGCCCTGGGAGGCGCGGGCAAGGTTAAGACCCTTTACGTGGAGGAAGAGGATGAAAAAATCGGACCTGATAAAGGAGATAGCCAGAAGGAAGGGGATATCCCAAAGCAAGGCCAAGTTGATAGTGGAGGGGATCTTTGACGAGATAGCCAAGGCTTTAGCGTTGGGTGAAAAGGTTGAAATAAGAGGACTCGGCACCTTCAAAACCAAAAAAAGACCTCAGAGGGTAGCAAAAGATCCTAGAACGGGTGCGG
The DNA here is from genome assembly GCA_015490105.1 of Aquificaceae bacterium. GTDB lineage: Bacteria > Aquificota > Aquificia > Aquificales > Aquificaceae > Hydrogenivirga. The sequence goes on from WFYK01000031.1 coordinate 4,130, forward strand.
AGATCGTGGTGAGGGAAAAAACCGTTCCCGTATTCAAGATGAGCAAATCTCTCAGAAAGTCTCTTAACGGCAGTAAATGAAGGTAGACGTCCTCGTCGTCGGTTGCGGACCCGCGGGTAGCACCTGCGCTTACAAGCTTGCGAAGGAAGGATTGAAGGTTTTGGTTGTAGATTTTAAAAGGAAACCCGGAGTTCCCGTTCAGTGTGCGGAGTTTGTTCCCATCCAGCTTCAGCATTCTTTTCCGGAGTTTTTCCCGGAGGACGTTATAGCTCAAAGGGTAAAAGATATGGTTCACTTTACCCCTTGGGGTGAGATTGTAAGAATGGGTTCTGAAGGCTACGTTTTACACAGGGAGAGGTTCGACTATCTAATAGCGGAGCTCGCTAAAAGGGCGGGCGCGGAGTTTCTCATGAGAACCCAATTTTTAGGCTTCGAGGATGGAAAGGTGGTGATAGAAAACGTGGACACAAGACGAAGATCCTTCGTTGAAGCGGATCTGATCGTAGGTGCGGACGGACCGAGGTCCAAGGTCGCCCGTCTGACGGGGAATGCTACCCAAAAGTTCCTCGCAACAGCCCAATTTACTATGCCTATAACCCAACCCATTGAGGATCTACTCATATACTTTCGCGATTACATACCTGCGGGCTACGGGTGGGTTTTCCCTAAAGGAAAATTGGCGAACGTGGGCGTGGGAGTAGATCCTTCCTTCGGCGTGAACGTGATGGAGAGCCTCAAAATCTTTGTTAAGGAGCTTTTGAAGGAAGGGGTAGTTGAGAATAAAATCCTCGGAAGAACAGGAGGTTGGATCCCCGCGGAAGGCCTGAAAGATGTCCTCAGGGGAAGGGTAGCCCTCGCGGGGGACGCAGGGGGTTTTTGCCACCCTATAACTGGAGGCGGTATAGCCAACGCGGTCTACTCAGGTTCTTATTTGGCAGAAGCCCTGGTAGGAGGAGATCTGGAAGATTACAGAGAAGAAGTGGAAGATACCTTCGGGCCGACCCTTAGGCGAGCCGCTTTGAAGCGGAAGAAATATATGAACAGGTGTGACGACCTTGAATATATAGTTCCCAGAACTTGGATAGCTTTTCCCGAATACTGGAGGGAAGACTGAGATGAAGGTAGGCTACGTGACTATAGTGGGAAAACCCAATGTGGGAAAGTCAACGCTCCTCAACAACCTGCTTGGAAGGAAAGTGTCTATAGTTACCCCTAAACCCGGAACTACAAGGATAAGGGTGCTCGGTGTAAAAACCATACCCGGAGAAGCTCAAATAGTATTCTTGGACACGCCCGGTGTTTATCAGCCCAAAGCCTCAGATGCTCTGGGAAAGATTATGAACCAAATGGCTGTTCAAAGCCTGGAGGACGCGGACATTATCCTTTTCATGATAGATGCGGAGGAAGGTTGGAGAAGGCGGGACGAGGAGGTTTTTCAAAACTACGTAAAACCCCATGCGGAAAAAAAACCTGTGTTTTTGGTCATAAACAAGATAGACAAAATAGGACCAGCGAAAAACGTTTTGCCCATGATAGATGAACTGCACAAAAAACACCCGGAATTTAAGGAGATAATACCCGTGAGTGCACTCAAGGGAGCGAACTTGGACGAACTTGAAAAGACTATACTCAAATATCTTCCCGAAGGAGAACCCCTTTTCCCCGAGGACGCGATCACGGACATGCCCTTGAGACTGATGGCAGCGGAGATAGTTAGGGAAAAGGTTATGCTCATGACGTGGGACGAGGTTCCTACCTCCGTTGCGGTGGTTATAACCGAGATAAAGGACGGAGACGCGGATCCGAGTGTTTTAGTTATAAGGGGGGAGATAATAGTGGACAGGGAGAACTTAAAGCCGATAATAATCGGTAAAAAGGGTCAACGCTTGAAACAGATAGGGAAGATGGCCCGTGAGGAGCTTGAACTTCTGACAGGCAGAAAGGTCTACTTAGAACTGTGGGTTAAGGTAAAACCTGACTGGAGAAAGAGACCTGAGCTTGTCAGAAGCTTTGGCTACTATTTGTAGAGAAATTAGCTACACTTTCGCAAGGTAGTTGAAAAACTGACACATTTTTAGGTTGACAGCCCGATCCGAGAAGGCTAACCTAAGGCGACGGGAGGTGAAGTAGATGGTAAAGGAAGAGAATCTACAGAGAAAACTCATATTCAACCCGGAAGGGGACAGATCCGCGAGCGCAAGAAAACTTATAAAGGGAAATCCTACCAACATCGTTGAGCTCAACGAGATCAAATACAACTGGGCCTTTGACCTTTACAAGAAGATGGGTTTTTCCAACTTCTGGATCCCGGAAGAGATACCCATGCTCGAAGACAGAAAGCAGTATGAGAGGGTTCTCTCTGACTATGAGAGAAGAGCTTACGAGCTCACTCTATCTTTCCTAATAGCCCTGGACTCTTTCCAAGTGGACATGCTAAAAGACTTTGCCCGAATGATAACCGCTCCAGAGGTAGAGCTCGCCATCACCGCTCAGGAGTTCCAAGAATCTATACACGCCTATTCTTACCAGTTCATATTGGAATCGGTAGTGGATCCGATGAAGGCGGACGAAATCTACAACTACTGGAGGGAGGACGAAAAGTTACTGGAAAGGAACAAGGTGGTAGCGGAACTCTACAACGAGTTCATAAGAAAGCCAACGGAAGAAAACTTCGTCCGTGCGGTTATAGGAAATTACATCCTCGAGTCCCTATACTTTTACTCAGGGTTTGCCTTCTTTTACACCCTCGGAAGGCAGGGTAAGATGACCAACACGGTTCAGCAGATCAAATACATAAACCGCGATGAACTCACCCATGTGACCCTTTTCAGGAACATCATCCAAACCCTCCAAAGGGAGAACCCGGATCTTTTCGATGACCAGATGAAGAAGTGGATCCGGGATTACTTTAAGTATGCGGTCAACGAGGAGATAAAGTGGGGTCAATATGTAACCCAAAACCAGATCCTCGGTATAACCGACCAGTTGATAGAAAGATACATAAAGTATTTGGGTAACCTCAGGATCACCCAGATAGGGTTCGACCCCATATACCCTGAGATAACGGAAAACCCGATGAAATGGATCGACGACTTTAGAAAGATAAACAATACAAAAACGGACTTCTTCCAGAGAAAGCCCCAAACCTACGCTAAGGCTAACGAACTCAAGTGGTAAAAAGTCAATAGGAGGTATAGATATGGTCGTTGAGATCAAGCCCGTGGAAGTGGACGTAGAACCGCTCGTGACGAGGGTATTTCTCAAGTCTATCGATCTGCTGGGAGGGTTGGGCAAGCTGGCGGAATACAGGACCCTCACTTGGCTCCCCTCTTTGGCAAGGGCTTCTTTTGCGGTAGTTCTGCGTGAAGAATTCCTGAAAACGGAGGAAGAGATAGCTCAAATAGTGGGCCTTACAAAGCAGACGGTAAGGAACATCCTAAGAGCCGATCCCGACCTTGCCCTTTACAAGATCCAGAAAATAGACGAGCTCACCCAAGAAGAAAAGAAGGAACTCAGGGTTCACACCGCGGGAGGAATAGCTAAGCTCGCTTATAAGCTCGTGAAGGAAGGCCAAGAAGAGTCTACAGTTTTCTTAGAGTTTTGCAGGCAAACCGCGGAAGCCCTCGACATACCCTGGGCTTATATGGTTCTCAGGCGTATCAAAGGAACAGATTTCCCCCTATACTCTCCGGAAGACATAAAGGAAAAGCTGAAAGGTGTGATGATAAAGGGCAGGGATGCACAGGAAGTGGTAGAAGAACTTGACTATCCTATAAACAACCCGGCTCAGCTACTTCATAGAATAAAGGAGAACCTCAAGATGCACGGCTTAGATTAACTTTATGCGCTATGTTCTCCTCCTTGCCCTTTTTCTATACCTCCTTTACGCACAGGTATTAAAACCCCTACTTGCCAGATGGGGGCTTGAGTGGGAGATTTCCGGCATATCCTTCGATCGAGAACGGGTAGGCCTTGAAAGACTATACCTATACCTTCCAACGCCTCAAGTTAAGGTATTTCTAAACCTTGAAAATACCTCCTTGAGTTTTGCGGAAAGACCTCACTTGTCTGTAGAGAGTGGATCTCTCATACTTATCCCAAGAGAGGTTTCCCGAAAACATACACCGTCAAAGCCTGAAGGGAGCATTCCCTTAACAAAATACCTATCTCAGCTAAAGGCTTTGGACGTAGACGTGGAAACTTTTCTGATCACCTTCGCGGATAAAACCTCTATCTTGATAGAGGGGCTGAGGGTTCGGAAAGGGGATCTTTCGGGTAAATCCACCGTCCTTGTAGGGAGTATGGAAACCTCAGTTGATCTGAGGGTAACCCTGAAGGAAAATCTTGTGGAAATACATCAAGCTAAAGTGTCTTCGAAATACTTCGACTTTAAATTGTCGGGGGGACTGACTCAGACTCTCAGGGAGGGCTTTTTCTCCATAGAGGGCAAGATCTTTGTGCCTGAGAACAAACACCTCCTTATGAGTGCGGTGAAAGTGAAAGGTGTAGGTTCTATGAATTATGACGGGATCAGCGTGGAGGCGGACCTATACTGTGAAAGTTTGACGGTAAAAGGGAGGGCTCACTTCCGGGACTTGGAGGGAAAGGCCAAGGTATCTTTGCCCTTTCGGGGAAGATCTACCGTTGAAGGGACAATCCGCTCTGGATATGCACGAGCAAATGTATCCTTTGAGTTCTTCCCCAACCGCTTTTTAGAGATATCCTTTGAAAATCTTCCCGTGGACCACCGCATGATCGGAGTAGATA
>WFYK01000032.1 GCA_015490105.1 Aquificaceae bacterium
TCTCAAATACTTCCTTCGCATACTTCTATATTTTATTTCTAAGTTAATTTTACTATATACACTATATACAGATCCAGCAATCCCTTGTAAATTAACATTTTCAAGCACCCTTTTTCCACAGTTTTTCCACATTTCTTCCACAATCTTTCCACAGGTTTTCCACATTTATTGTGGCACAGGCGCTTGGGAACACGGGGGTATGTGGAAAACCTACCTTCATATGTTTAGAATTATCAATAACTTGTGAAATCCTATGGATACCCTGTGGATAAATTGTGGATAGATTGTGGATAAATTGTGGATAAAATTTCATAAGTTATTCATTTCTCTTGCTTTATGCGGACAGTGGTAAGCATCCTATCTTTAGTTTGGGTTCTTCTGTAAGAGGGAAGGGTTGGGGTGCATATGGTGCATGTGTCCAACGAACCCACTGCTTTTATATCTAAGCTTTTAAGTTTGTCCAAGGCTACCTCTTGGAGATCTAAAAACAGTCTGCTGTCTCTTCTTTTCACATGCTTTGGAAAGAGTTCCTCAAATTCTATTCCCACCTCGTAGCAGCATCCCTTAGCACAGGGTCCCAAAAAGACAAAGAGCCTTTCGATATCTTCATAGGCGGATAGCTTGTTTATAGTTTCTTCAATAATTCCTGACTTTAGCCCGCGCCAGCCTGCGTGAATTACCCCTATCCAGCTTCTACCTAAGATGGCTATCGGGAGGCAGTCAGCAGTTTTAACCCCTATCTCTATACCAGGAAGGTCAGTTATCACCGCATCACCTATCATGGGCGGGTAGGGAAAGCTTTTTAGCTCTATAACCCTTGAGGTGTGCCGTTGAATTGGAAGGTAAAGGTTTCGGTGTTCTTCCCAGCGAAGTTTTATACGGATTTCTTTCCCATTAAGGTCCAGCTTGTATATTTCCATCCCTCGTTAGCTCCTCCACAAGGCGGTTGAATGTTTGCCCCCTTTCTATATAGCTTGTAAACATATCAAAGGAGGAGCAACCGGGAGAGAAAAGGATAACTTTCCCTTCCGAAGCTACATCAAGAGCCTGCTTGAGGGCTCCTTTTAGGGAACCTGCTTTGACTCCTATCCCTAACTCTTTAACAAGCCTATCTGCGGTTTCTCCTACGAAAAAGGCTTCTTTTACCTTCCTGTGGACCAGTTCTTTTAGAGGAGTAAAATCGGCGCCTTTGTCTTTACCGCCTGCGATGAGTATAACCGATTTATCGGGGAAGCTCTGTAGTGCGGCTCCGAGGGCGTTAGGTGTGGTAGCTTTTGAATCGTTGTATATTTCTATACCCTTCCAAACCTTTACAAGTTCAAGCCTGAAGGGGAGACCTTTAAATTCTCTTAGGGTTTCTCTGATGGCACTTTCAGATACACCCATCAATCGGGCGCTAAGGGCTGCACTCGCCGCGTTTAATAGGTTGTGCTCTCCTCGTATTTTGACATCTTCTACAGAAAAGAGGGGTTCTCTTTTCCATAGAACTTTTCCTTTTTCAATTTGTAGCTCTTTCCATAGAAAGATCTTTTTTGCCTTTGTGGGCGTATTCGTGGTCTCCAGCTGATTTGATGGGGTCATAAAAAAGTCTTCTTCAATTTGGTTTGAAAAGATTTTGTATTTGCTCTCAAGGTAGTCTTTCAGATCGGGGTGCCAGTCAAGATGGTCTTGGTGAAAGTTTAGAAAAACACCTATATGGGGTCTGAAGTTTTTCAGAGTTTTCCCTTGAAAGGAGGATACTTCAAGGACGGCTATACCGTTTCTGTGCTCTTTGACCACCTCCGAAAAGGGGGTGCCTATGTTTCCCGCCTCGTAAACTTCGTGAAGCTCTCTTTTTAACATTAGGTAAAGTAGCCTTGTGGTGGTAGATTTCCCGTCTGTTCCCGTAACCGCCAAAAGGGTTCCGCTGAAAAACCTTGTCGCAAGCTCAAGCTCTCCTATAACCTCTACGTTCCTTTTTAGGGCTTCCTTCCAAAGGGGGTGACGAGGCGGTATCCCCGGTGAGAGGACTACGGTATCTATCTGTCCGAGAAGATCCCGCCAAATTTCTCCCTCTTTATCATCCCCTGCGTAAACCGTAAAGCCTTCCTTTTTAAGGAGTTCTACCGCTGCCTTCCCGCTTTTTCCGAGTCCCCAGACTAAAAACTTCACGCCACGGAAAACTCTTTGTTTATAAACCTCTTCCAAGTGGTGGGCATCTTATCAAGTTCCTCTTGGGCTATCTCCTTAACAACCTCTTCTACACCTTTTGCTCCCTTTTTGGTTCTTACCTTTACATCGCACACCTGCGGTTCGTTTATGGGTTTTCCTATCTGGGAAACTATGTAACAGTAAGCCTCTTCTACCTCTTCTACCTCCTTTACGACCCGATCGGCTATGAGGTTGGCAACCACGTTGTAGATTTTGCCTATATGGGAAATCGGGTTTTTACCCGCAGCTGCTTCAAGGCTCATTGGTCTGTAAGGGGTTATCAGACCGTTTACCCTGTTGCCTCTTCCCACCTGCCCGTCATCTCCCTGCTCCGCAGATGTTCCGGTAACAGTTATATATACGGACTCCCTTTGAGGATCATCCGCTGTGTTTACGAAAACTTCTACCTTTTTGTCCGTCAGCGTGGAGGCTCTTTCCTCAACCTTTCTCTTAACCACTTCCTTCTTTTCAAGGTAGTCTTTCATATCTTTTACATACTTACTTACGAAGGCACAAGCTACGGTGATCCTTATGCGATTCCCTATTCTAACACCCATTACCTTTATGTCCTCACCTACCTCTGGGTGTTCTCTTTTAAAGTCTTCGGAGTTTAAAAGCCTTTCGGTTTCGTAAACTACCCTTTCAAGATCGTCAAAGGGTGCGAAACCTACCCCGAAGGAGGTATCGTTGGCAAGAGGAACTTCTCCTTTTTGCTGAAATCTCAGGAAAAGATCCACTAAATCTTTGCTACCGGGCTTTATGCGGGGCTTTATTATCAGGTGTCTGTCCGGATCAAGATGTCTTATGTTCTTTTTGATCCAGTTTCTGACCACCTCTATGGCTATTTCCTCAACGGGCAATGGGTTCCCGTCCTTTTCGCTTAAAGCCCTTCCAACTATGTAGATCTCTATCGGGGAGATGACTTTCCCGCCTCCGAAGACGGGATCCGCTACACCCCCTACAAGAAGCGCCTTATCAACGTTGTGGTGCATTACCGCTCCGAATTCCTCTATGTAAAGCTTGGAAAGTTCTACCGACAGTTCTTCCGCTACACAGTCACATATGGTGTCAGGGTGTCCCGTTCCTTTCCTTTCAACAATTTCTGCCTCTTGCTCGTATACGGGTTCAAAAGTGATGTCAGTTACCACTACGTTCACCACTTTGCCACCTCCGAGAGGACTTCAGAACCTAAATATATTAACCTGATTTACCACCTGCGAAAAAAGGTAAACGGGAACTTTTGGGCGACCGTCATCTGTCGGAATTTTAAAACTTGACAACATTAGACTCAAGAAATATTATAA
>WFYK01000033.1 GCA_015490105.1 Aquificaceae bacterium
GTAGAAGTCCCTCAGAATAAGTGCGTGAACCTTCACGGCCACAGCTACCTCCTTGAGGTTACCGTAGGATCGGACACGCTAAGCGATCAGGATATGGTCATGGACTTTTACCACATAAAGAACGCTCTAAAGGAGCTTATAGACACCATAGACCACAGCTTTATTATCGATGTAAACGATCCCATGTATCCGGAACTAAAAAATGTAGCGGAAAAATACGGTGCCATGAAGATCTTCCCCGTAGAGTTTTGTCCCACCGCGGAAGCCCTTGCAAAGTTCTTTTACGACTTCCTGACCCAAAAACTCAAGGAGGCTAACCTGCTGGGTGAAGTAAAAGTGGTCAAGGTGGTCCTTTGGGAGACCTCAACCTCCAAGGCGGAATATCGGGGTTAACTTTGGGAGCTTGCTTCCTCTAAGAGATCTATAAAGATCCTCTCAACCTCTTGAGGCATATTAGTGCCGTGGCGGACTTTGTAGAACTCCTTGTAGAGACTTAAGGGATCGCTCACCGAAGAGGGTATCCTCTTTCTCACCGCATCCATTTTACTTCTTATTTGCTCAACCTTTAGCATCTTGGATCCGACTTCTTTTCTGAGTTTATCCACCAAAAGGGCTATCTTGTCCGGAGCTTCAACCTTTATGCTTACTTTGATATAGCCATGCCAGAGTTTCATGTTAGGTATCTCTTTGAGAACATCCTTTTGGTCCAAAACAAAGTGCTTTAGCGGGTTTTTCAGATCCAACTCTACACTCTCTACCTTGGGAGGAGATCCTTCCTTGAGTTCTACGAAGTTAAAAAATTTCTTTTGACCCTCCTCGCTGAAATCTATTTGGAACATGGATCCCGTGTAATAAGCGGGATAGGGTAAAGCTTCTATCCTCTGAAAGCGATGCACGTGTCCTAAGGCAACGTAGTCGAAACCTTCCGGGAATGACTCGGGAGGCACAGCAAAGTAGTTGGTTACCGTAGCCTCCCTTTCCGTATTTGAAATCTTCGAACCCGCTAAGAAGAGGTGAGCTAAGAGCACTTTAAACTTGTAACCTTCAAGCATTTGTCTGAGATACTTTATAAACTCAGAGACCTTCTGAGCGTAAGTTTTCGTAGCATCCTCGTCCGTGGAAGTGAGTTTCCTCTCCGAAGGGTAAGGAAGGCAGGCGATCCCAAGATCGTTGAATTCAAACACGCACTCACTTTTAGATGAAGATGGCCTGTCGAATATATGAATGCCCGCCAACGAAGAAATGGATTTTATGCTTCTCATAAAATCGTAACTGTCGTGATTCCCTGCGATCAGAACCGCGGGAACCCGCAGATCCTTTAACTTCAGGAAAAATTCAAATATCAACTGCTTAGACTCGTTGTCCGGATTAGGTTTGTCAAAAACGTCCCCCGCTATCAAAAGGAGATCTGCCTTGGAATCCCTTATAAAGCTGATGACTTGCTCAAGAGCGTAAACCAGATCCTCGTTCCTGCTTACCTTGTTGAGGGTTTTTCCCGCGTGCAGGTCAGCTATGTGAACGATCCTCATGGTTTTTCAGGATCCTCCTCAGCTGGCTCATAAAAGATGTCTCCTCCCCGTAGTATTCTTGAAGGTAACGATATTTTTCTTTGCTTCTTCTGTAGACTATCTCAACCACCTCTTCGGGACTGTCCACCAGCTCCATAAGATCTACATCTTCCTCGCTTATGGTTCCAAATTTAACCATCACGTTTCTCATGTAGTCCAACAGAGGAGACCAAAACTCACTCCCCACGAGGACCAAAGGGAACTTATGGCTCTTACCCGTTTGAATGAGGGTTAGGGCTTCAAAGAGTTCGTCGAAAGTTCCGAAACCCCCGGGAAAGATAACGTAGAGAAGGGAGTATTTCAAAAGCATTACCTTTCTAACAAAGAAGTAGTCAAACTTTAAAGAAAGGTTTTGATAGCGGTTCGGGTGTTGTTCTGTGGGGATCTCTATGTTCAATCCTACGGAAAGAGCTCCGCTGTCGCGAGCACCTCTGTTTGCCGCCTCCATTATTCCGGGTCCACCCCCGGTTATTATGGCGTAACCGAGCTTACCCAAGTTGAAGGCGGTCTCGTAGGCAAGCTTGTAGTATTTGTTGTCCTCCTTCGTGCGGGAACTTCCGAAGAATGTGACAGCGGGACCAACCTTTGCGAGCTCATCAAAGCCTTGAACGAACTCACTCATTATCTTTAAAACTCTCCAAGTGTCTCCTTGTTTTAGCTTCAGCTCTTCAATGATCCTGAGGCTGTCCCTACTCATCTATGTCACTCACCATTTCCAAAAGCTTCATATCTTCCGTCCTGCGGTGGTTAGCCTTGACAGGATACTTTATGTAGTAGCGCTTTCTATAGGACTTCCTTTTCTTTGCCTTTGCGTGTTTTTTGGCTTTGGCTACGTAAACTTTTTTCTTCTTTTCTTTCGCGAAGGACTCAACGGAGGGAATAGATGTAAAAAGCAAGATTAAAACAAGGAGAAACTTTCCCATCCGCCCGCTACCTCAAACGCGCATGGGCATAATTATACATTTGTAAGGATCCTGCTCATAGTCATCCGCTTCTAATACCGAAGCTGTGTCGGGTGTTGTGAACTTAAGCCAAACTTTCTCAGAATCGAAGGAGTCCAGCGCTTCTATAAGATACCTCCCGTTGAATCCTATTTCGAAGGTATCCCCTACGTAGTCTACCTCCAACTCTTCCCTTCCTTCGCCAAATTCAGGGTCCGCAAACTCGAGGATCATAAGGTTGTCTGATAGGGTTATCTTCACCGGGAAGATCTTGCCTTCAGAGAGGCTGGAAAGTCTCTTGAGGGACCTCAAGATCTCATCCGCGGAAACGAGAACCTCCGCGGAAAACTCGGTAGGCATAACACTCAAGTAATCCGGAAATTCCCCCTCAAGAAGCCTCACTACAAGGGTCCAGTCTTCCGATCTGATCTGAGCAAAACTTCCCTCTTCACCGAGGGATATTTCCACATCCTCCACACCGCTCACGAGCCTCTGTATAACCTTCAAGCTCTTTCTGGGAAGAAGAACCTCCAAGCCAAACTCCCCTTCCGGTTCGAAGAGTGCAAGTCTGTGCCCGTCAGATCCTACAAAGTGCACTCTCCCCTCGTGCCCTTTTATCAGCATGCCTTGAAGGGGAACCTGCCCCTCTTCCTTGGATATGGCGTAGTCTGTCTTTTCTATCCCTTTCAAGATCAGATCTCCGCTTACGGTTTGCCCTTCTCCTTCAACTTCGGGAAAGTCGGGGAAATCTTCCACAGGGACGGTCGGAAGCTTATAACTTCCTCTCCCTCCCTCTATAAGTAGCTTTTCTCCTTCTGTTCTGAGATCCAAGACTGCCACGTTCAGGTTCCTTACTATGTCCACCAAACTCTTGGAGCTGACACACACTTCTCCCTCTTCTTCTACTTTTGCTTTTAAGCTTACGCTCAGGTAGTTTTCCAAGTCAGTTGCCCTGACAACTACCCTGTTTTCTTCCGCCCTTATAAGGAAGTTGCTTAAGATCGGTAGTGCGGATTTCTTTTCGGTAGCTTCCTTTGCCCTCCTGAGGATGTCCTCAAACTCCTCCCTGTCCACGCTTATTCTCATAGTGGTGATATTTTACTCAAGACTTTCTCTCAAGAAGGTTCTTCAAGCTCGCGGAAATTTCTTTCAAGACCGCTTCAAACTTGGGATTCAACTCCTTTAAAGAGCTGTAAAGTTCTTCGGGCGGGACCTCCCAAGTGCTTATCAGCTTGTTTTTTAGATTTGTCATCTTAAAAACGTCCATGTAGTAGTTTTCGGGTATAACCCCCGCTTCAACGAGCTTACTGAGGCAATCGTCTCCGAACTTCTTTATCCCAAACTTAGGAGCTAAATGTTTACAGATGTCAAAGAGTGAATCGTAAGCTACTTGATAGAAGTATTTTGTCCTGTCGTAATACATGGGTTTTGACTTGAACTCTTCCAATCCCTGCTGAAGGACAAAATCTATTTTCCTGACCGAATCCTTAACAAAGCGGGCTTTCTCTTTTAGCAATTCAAAGTCTATAAGAAGGTAGTTACCGGTTTCCTTCTTTATAAACTCTACAACCGCCTTAGCAAATTCCTTGAACACTATAAGCTTTTCCCTGAGAAAGTCGTAAAGTTCCTCCGGGGAAACAGCATCTTTCAGATCCCTGTATTTGAAGTAAAACTCAGTAAAACTCCTCAGATCCTCTATCTTCTCCATACCTATCCTTTCCGCAAGCTTTACAAGGCAGTCCTTTGAAGAGCTTTTTATCCCTAAAACCGTAGACATGTGCCTGCAAACCCTCATACAGCTTTCAAAAGCGAGGTTAAAGTCGATCCTTACCTTATCCAGCACGAGCTTGTTGTTTACGAACTCCTCCTTGGGAAGTGATACATGTTTTTTAAGGTCTATGTAGGACTTTTCGAGGTTCTGAAAGGCTTCTAAGATCAAACTTATCTTAAAGGTCTTCTTTTTAGCCATCCCATACTCCTTCTATAACCCTTTCGCAGGAGGGACACCTGCCGTTTTTGAGATTTATACGTAAAACCTCAAAGCCTCTCCTTTCTATGATTAAGTTTGAGCAGGAGGGACAGTAGGTGCTCTCGTAAGGGTTGTTCCAAAGGTTTCCTACATAAACGTAGTGGAGACCCTCCTCCCTGCCTATGAAGTAAGCTTTCTCTAAGGTTTCCACAGGTGTGGGCGGAAGGTCCTTTGCTTTGTAGTGAGGGAAGAACCTCGATAGGTGCCAAGGGACCCAAGGGGCAAGCTCGTTTGCGATCCATCTGGCTATGTTTCTGACTTGATCTTCATCAAGATATTTAGGAACGAGGAGTGTAGTTATCTCGAGCCATTTGCCTTTTTCAAAGATATACTTGAGGGTTTCTAAAACAGGTTGGAGTCTTCCCTTAGAGTATGTTCTGTAAGCCTCGTCAGAAAAGAACTTAAGGTCAACACTGTAGGCATCCACGTATTTGTCTATCTCTTCAAGAGCGGGCATATTTATGTAGCCCGCGGTGACGACCACGTTTTTAAGTCCTTTCTCACGGGCGATCCGAGCAACATCTATCAAGTATTCCGCAAAGATCGTGGGATCTGAATAAGAGTAGGAGATGCTTTTACATCCGAGTTCTAAAGCCTTATCAACTACAAAGGAAGGATCCACAAAGGTTTCCTCATAGAAAGGATCAGTAAATATCTGACCCTTAGGAACTTGCGAGATCTCCCAGTTTTGACAGCCCTTGCAGTGAAGGTTACAGCCGGGTGTAGCTATGGTTAGCGTCCTGTGGCCGGGCAGGTAGTGAAAGAGGGGCTTTTTTTCGATGGGATCCACAGCAGCGGAGCTGAGGGATCCGTAGGTGAAGGTGTAGAGTTTTCCACCTACGTTAGCCCTGACTCCACAGCTTCCTACCTGTCCTTCTTTAAGAACGCACCCTACCGGACAAAGATAACACTCTACTTTCCCGTTTTTTTCCCGCCAGAAGCGGGCAACTGCCTTCATACAAATAACTTATGTATTCAGCTCAATCTTGTATTCTATGGGTGCTATCTGGTTGATCATATAGGCGATGGAGCAGGTTCCCGGATCGTAAATGGTCTTATCGAGGGCTTTTTTAACATCTTCTTCACTAACGTTGCCCTTAACTTTAACGGTCAGGTAAATTCTAAGAAAGACCTTCGGATAGCCCTCCGTTTTTCTGTCCGCGTCCGTCTCTATCTCTATGTGTTCTACCTCTTTACCTTCTTTGTGGAGAGCTTCGTAAAGGTGTATACCCACGCAACCTGCTATGGAGTGAAAGAGAAGCTCCGGAGGTCTTATACCTCTTCCCTTACCGCCTACGTAATCCGCAGCATCGATAGGGACTTCCCTGCCCGCGGGACCTACGCCCACAAAGTGAAAATCCTCCTTCTGAGTTACTTTCACCTTCATAGGACTTCCTCCTTTAGCTCTGGGGTTTAAAATAAAGCTTACTATGAAACACAACTGGGAGCCTTACAAAAATAAGGTCCTTCAGCTCAAGGAAATCTTCAAAGCTAAAAACGAAGGGAGCGAAACGGAGGTAGAGGTTTTTATGCCCGGAGACGAGGGTTACGACTCGGAGGTGGGAGTCCCTTACGTGCTCGTTCGCTACAGTTCCGATAATGCATCTCACGAGAGAAGAATAGACCTCTACGAATACCACCTGAAAAAGGATCTCTCCGACCTGATAAACCTCATTGAACACTTCATCCAAGAGTTCGAAATGGAGATCGACCAGAGTGAATACGGAGGCGGATAGGTTGATACCTCCCGTTTACTTAGGTTACGAGTGGTTCGGTGCGGAAAGGGTGCTGGCGGACTTCAAGGTTCCTCCGGAGTGCGGAGCCTGTGCGGTATTTTTAGGCATTCCCAGAAGCGCGCCCGAAGACGGTGATGTGAAAGAGATCCACTACGAAGCCTACCCTGAAATGGCTATAAAGGAAATGGACAAAATAAGGCGCGAGGCAATAGAAAAGTTCAAAGTTAGAGAGGTTTTCATACACCACAGGCTCGGTGTTGTGCCCGTGGGAACACCTTCCTTCATGGTCGTTGTGTTCGGCGGACACAGGAAAGAAACCTTTGACGCCTGCAGGTATGCGGTTGACGAGACAAAGAAGCGTGCACCCATATGGAAGAAAGAGGTTTTCACCTCGGGAGAGTCTCAATGGGTTCTTGGACCTTAAGCGATAAACTGGGAAGGCCTCTGAAAGATCTGAGGGTTTCCGTAACAGACAGGTGCAACTTCAGGTGCGTCTTTTGTATGCCTCCTGGGAAGAAGATAAACTTCCTTGCGAGAAAAGATCTTCTCTCTTACGAAGAGATCGCCCGCTTGGTAAGAATCCTCACGAACCTCGGGGTTAGAAAGGTCAGAATAACCGGCGGAGAACCCTTGGTAAGATCCCACCTTGAAAACTTAATATCCCTCTTGTCGGATATAGAACAGCTAAAGGATATAGCCCTCACCACAAACGGTTATACCCTCGCTAAGAAGGCGGAAACCTTAAAGAAGGCAGGTCTAAAGAGGGTTACCGTGAGCCTACCTTCTTTGAAAGAGGAAAGGTTTTCTAAGATCGTCGGCAGAGAGGTATCCTTGAAGGAAGTTATAGAAGGTATAGAAGAGTCCAAAAGGGTAGGGCTGGATCCGGTTAAGGTCAATGCGGTTGTCATAAGAGGATTAAACGACGACGAAATTATGGATCTGGTAGAGTTCGGACTCGAAAAAGGTGTCAGCGTTCGGTTCATAGAGTTTATGGACGTGGGAACCCTAAACGGATGGTCCTTGGAAAAGGTGGTAACCGCGGATGAGATGGTAGAGAAGATCTCGAAAGTCTACGATCTTGAAGATTTGGGAAGAAACAAAGGGGAAACCGCGTACAGGTTCAGGATAAAGGGAAGTGCCATAGAAATAGGTATAATAGCCTCCGTTTCTAAGCCCTTCTGCGGTAGTTGTTCCCGCTTGAGACTTTCCGCGGACGGGAAACTCTACACCTGTCTGTTTGCTTCGGAAGGAGTCAACGTCAAAGATCTCCTCAGAGGCGGATCGGATGATGAAGCTATAAGAGATCTAATCGTAAAGATTTGGGAAGAGAGAGAGGACAGATACTCGGAACTCAGGTTCCAAATGAGGAAAGAAAGAAAAGTGGAGATGTTCAGGGTCGGCGGTTGACGAGACCCTCTAAAAGCATCTTCTTTAGGGATTCTCTGTCTTTGACTATCTTCCCTTTCCTGCCCCTTATGAACCACTGGAAGACCTTGCCCTGCATCATGCCTATAAAGGAGAAGCTAACCTCCTCTATGTCAATATCTTTCCTGATCGTTCCCTCTTTTATGCCTTCTTCTATTACACTTGCCACTTTACCCGCGTAGGTGTTTAGAAAGTCAAAGATCATCTTTTTAAGCTTTCTTTTGTTGCTTCTTGAAAACTCAAAACACATTATGGGGCTTATTCCCTTCGTTTCCTCGAGTAGATCTATGTGTCCTTCTATAATCAGGGCAAGCTTCTCAATGGCATTCTTTCCCTTGGCTATAGCTTCGTCCGTTCTTCTCAAACACTCGGTTGTATAGCGGGTTATTATCTCCTGAGCTATGCTGTCCATGTTAGGGAAGTGCTTGAAAACCGCAGCATCGGAAATGCCGAGTTTTTCACCGATCTTCTTAGCGGTAAACGTTTTAAGGCCTTCGTAAGCTATGATCTGAGCACCTACCTTGACTATCTTCTCCTTCGTGCTTTGCATTACTTCACCTCAGCACCTTGACCCCGGAGGGCCTGAGCAATCCGAACAGGGTTCTACGGGCTTCAATTTTAGCAAAACTTCCAAAAGTTTCTCCTCAAACCAAGGGGACACGTTCCCTCTCCTTATCTTCCAAAGGAAATACTTTTCAAAACCTGACTTTAGCAGATGGACCCACCTACCCTTTTTCGTCTTTACCCAAGACCTCGGAGGTATGACAGGATTTGCGACAAAGCCCGTAGCTTCGTTTCCCATGTCCGCTATGCATATGGCGGAAAGGGTAGGAGCAAACCTGTCGGAGGAGTTTCGCATATCCGAGACTATATTCAGAGCTACCGCTAAAGCCATGCCTTCTATCATCTGACCGGTTTTAGGTGCTCCCGTAGGAACGGGCGTTTTCTCAACGGGAGGTATTGCGGTAACTACACCGACACCGTAAATGTTTTTGTAGTTCGGGTTTTGAAAACAGCGGTTCACCACAACCATCTTGTTAACAGGATTTGCAACCTTGTCTCCCGCGGAAGCGACCACATCCGGTCCCATAAATCGTGGCATAAACATGGTGAATTTAGCGGGAATCTCATGAGTAGAACCGTTCAAATCTTCGTATACAACCTTATCCTTTTCTATAGCCTTTACCTTTACGTTTGCCACGAACTTGATGTCCTTTTCCGCAAAAAGATCTTCCATAAGCCTTCTGGAAGGGCCAACACCTCCGAGACCCAAATGCCCAACGTAAGGCTCGGAAGTTACGTAGGTTATAGAAACTTTGTGCCTGAGGTTTCTCCTCCGAAGCTCATAATTTAGCATGAAGGCGAACTCGTAAGCAGGCCCGAAACAGCTGACTCCCGGAATGGCTCCTATTACAACAGGACCAGGATTTTTATAAAACTCCTCAAGTTTTTTCTGGGTTTGTATAGCATGCTCCGCTGTGCAAACGGATGTAGAATTTTGCTCTTGACCCTCCGCTTCAAAAACGAGTTTGGGACCCGTGGCTATAACAAGATAATCGTAAGAGACCTTCTCTCCCGATTTAAGCTTCACTTGGTTAAGATCCGGATCGATCGCCTCCGCACTCTCTTGTATAAACCTAATCCCGTGCTTTGCCATCAAAGGAGCAAGCGGGATCGTTATCTGATCAAACCTTCTCCAACCAAGAGCCAAGTGCGGAAACGAGGGAGTGAACCCGAAGTAAGGTCTGTTAGAGATAAGGACTATCTCAAGATCTTTGGAAAGTTTCTTAAGGTTAAAAGCAGTAGCAAGACCACCTATACCGCCCCCGATTATTACCACACGCTTCTTCATAGCCACCTCCACTTAGTAAGGACTAACTTTTATTATATAAAAGTCAGAAATACTTCAACGAAGTTTTAGGGTATATAATTGGCAACTCGAAAACATTACGGGGGAACTTCAAATGGGTAAAGGTAAACGAATAACCTTTTGCCTGATCACTTTTTTGGTTCTGGCAGGGAAGGTATTCGGAGGTGAGTATGCTTTTGTGAAACCTTTAGAGGGAAAAAGAGATGTGGATGATTTCTTTGACGAAATAGGTCTGCCCGATGTAAGACTCAAGGAATATTGTTCTAACGACTCTTGCTGGTATTACATAGTAAACCACAAAGGGAAACGCGTCGGTCCAGGGTATAACGCCGAGTATAACACCCTTATAGATAAGGGAAGGTCAAGGTTCAAAGGCAAAGCTCTGCTTTTGATAAAGAGGTTTTACAAGGTTGGAAGAGAATACAGACAGGATCTTTTCTTGATAGATCACAGGGGAAAGAGGATCCTCTTCAATACTTCCCTCCCGGAGGATGTTATCCACATAAAACCTCTCATCAATAACAACATATTGGTAATTACAAAGACCGCATTATACGAGATTTCTCCCAAAGGGGTAGTCTTTAAAGCTTCCCTCCCTGCAAAAGTAGAGTACGCTTATGGGGGGAACAATCCGGAAGGTGTTGTATCAGTTGTCGCTGTTAGCGGAAACGATCTTTTGTTCATAAGCTACAGGAGGGATAAAACAGTATATGTGACCGATAAAAGTGCACTTGCCACCCACGGTGACAGAACAGGGATACTATCCATATACCCAGAATCTTCGGATCTTTCCTATTC
>WFYK01000034.1 GCA_015490105.1 Aquificaceae bacterium
TGGTTCTTTCGAAGAAGCTCCTTAGTAATCTCTACAAGATCGTCGACTGTGTAGGGTAGCTCCATAAAGAGGCTCGAAGCGTTTTTCAAAAGTCTCTGATAGTGTTCCTTAGCAAAGAGGATGTATAGTTGCTGTTCCTCTTCGTTCCAGTAAGCCCTCAGACCTTCAAATATAGCGGTTCCGTAGTGAAAGGAGTTCGTCTTTATGTTTATGTTTGCTTCTTCTATGGGGACGAACTTGCCCTCGAAAAAGGCGTATTCCATAGCGTAGAATTCTAACACACCTCAGCGCAAAGGCAGTTCGTTTCTTACCTTTTTAAGTTCTTCAAAATTCACTTCCACTTCGAGCAAAGTATCTCCTTCTTCACTGAAAGCTAAAATTCTTCCCGAAGGGGAGTATATACCCGAACATCCTGCAAACTTCGTGTTTTTAAATTCACCCCAAGTGTCCGCAACCAGAAGGAAACTCTGAAGCTCTAAAGCTCTTGCCTGCGAGAGTATTTTCAGATGTTCTTTCCTTTCAAATCCCCACTGAGCGGGGACCAAAACGATATCTACCCCTTTAGCTTTAAGGTCAGCTACGAGCTCAGAAAACCTAAGTTCAAAGCAAATTAGGATGCCTACTTTTCCAAAAGAGGTTTCAAAAACCGGATTTTCCTCTCCTGAGGAAAAGAACCTATCTTCTTGGAAAGGTTTAAAGAGCTTTATCTTTCTCTTAAAACCAAGAAGTTTCCCCTTTTCTATGAGGAAGGCACTGTTAAAGATCCTATCTTCCACCCTTTGGGCCAAGCTTCCACAGAGGACAAGGTTTTTATCCTTTGAAATTTTTGAAAGCTTTTCAAGTATTTTGGGACTATAATCGCAGGTTTTCAAAATTTTTCTATAATCGAAACCGGTGTAGAACATTTCGGGAAGCAAAACCAAAGTGTTTTCCTGGACCTTGCCGAGGAAAGAAAGGATGACATTTAGATTTTCTTCAGGGTTTTGACGAACTCTAAATTGGATGACCGCGATCCTCACAGGAGTTAGTATATCTTGAGTGAAGGCTCTCGTATACAGAAGAGGGGCGCTGGGAGATACCCTTTTGGTGTTCCCGCTTTTGGAAATACTCTCTAAAAAGGGCTACGAAGTTACCGCGGTAGGAAACACTGATTATTTCCGCATAGCCAAGGAGGTAGGCTGGGCAAAGAGGATCCTCGATTTTGTGCCCGAGGATGAGTATGACGTAGAAATTCTTATCTCCGTCGACGGCAACGTCTCTCCCTTTCCTCAAAAGAGGATATGGATAGTTGATCACTATCTGAATAGCTCGGGTTTCAAGGAAGACTTTTCCAAGAAACTCCCTCTTTCTCCGCTTGATCGGTCTCCTTTTGAAGGTAAGGTGGTTATACATCCCTCGAGCGGATCACCTAAAAAGATACCTTCCCCGGATCTTTTCCTAGAAGTAGAAAAGATCCTTAAAAAGGAAGGATTGGAAGTAGTCTACTTTGCGGGTGAGGCAGACAGCTGGGTTAAGGAAACCTTCGATCGGGTAGTGGAAAGCTTAGATCCTCTATGGATAGGTAAAGCTTTAAAGAAAGCAAAGGCTTTTATAGGGCTTGACTCCGGAATATCCCATCTTGCTTCTTATGTAGGTCTCCCAACGGTGATTTTCTACGGTCCTACGGACCCGGTAGTGTGGAGACCTATAGGAGAAAGGGTTTTCCAAATTTGTCTTTCACTTGAGTGCTCTCCCTGTTTTCCTAACGTTTGCCAAGAGAGATCCTGCTTTAGGCTTGAAGATCTTTTAGAGCACTTTGCCAAGCTTTTACCATCTCTTCGTCCACATCTACGAGGATGACCTTTCTTAAGGTTCTACCTTCAAAGGATAAAATCTCTTCCAGCATAGCCTTAGCAGCTACATCTTTAGGGAGTCTACCAACCCCCGTTCCCATACCTGGCATAGCAATTACACTAAAACCTTCACTCTCTGCAAGCTTTAGGGATGCTCTTACCGCCTTCCTAACCTTTTCTTCAGTGGTTACCATACCCGGCTCTTCCATCGTAGGTGCGTGTATTACACCTTTAAAGGGAAGTTTTCCTGCAGTAGTCAGCACCGCTTCTCCTACAGGTATAGGACCTTTTCTGACCGCTTCTTTTTCTATTTCCTCACCGCCGAAGCGTCTTATTACGCCGGCTACTCCACCGCCCATATAACCGTAGCTGTTAGCCGGGTTGACTATAGCGTCCGCGGGAACCTCGAGCAAGCTCCCTTTCAGGATTTCTACCTCGATCATCAGAGTATATACCTCGTTAGTTCTTCATCTCCCACTATGGAGGAAAGTTTAGCCCTCACGAACTTGGCATCCACAATTATCCTCTGGCCCACCATCTCCGGAGCGTTAAAAGAAATATCTTCCAAGAGCTTTTCCATAATCGTGTGCAGTCTGCGGGCTCCTATGTTTTCGGTTCTGGTATTTATCTCCTCCGCCATACGTGCTATCTCCTCTATCGCGTCGTGGGTAAACTCAAGGTCTACGCCCTCGGTCTTGAGAAGCTCGACATACTGCTTCGTCAGAGCGTTTTCCGGCTCGGTAAGTATACGCACGAAATCCTCCTTCGATAGGGGTCTCAGTTCCACCCTTATGGGGAACCTGCCCTGAAGTTCGGGGATAAGATCGGAAGGTTTTGACATGTGAAAGGCTCCCGCACCGATAAAAAGTATGTGGTCGGTCTTGACAGGGCCGTATTTGGTGTTTACGGTAGTCCCTTCGAGTATGGGAAGAAGATCCCTTTGAACACCTTCTCTCGATACGCCCGGCCCCGCACCGGGAGTCTTGACCGCTATCTTGTCTATTTCGTCTATGAAGATAATTCCGAAATTTTCCGCTCTGTAGATTGCTTCACGGGCAACTTCGTCAGGATCTATGAGTTTTTCCGCCTCTTCCTGTTCTAAAATGGATAAGGCTTCTTTGACTGTTACCTTCCTGCGTCTCTTGGAAGGCATCAGGTTTGCGAACATCTCTTTAAGCTGGTTTTCTATCTCTTCAAATCCGGGAGGTCCCGCCACACCTACGAGAGGTATTGCCTTCTCCTGAACCTCTATCTCTATAACCTTGTCGTCGAGAAGCCCTTTTCTGAGCTTGTCCCTTAATTCTTCACGCTTTGAGGGTTCTACTTGGGTTCTAACCCCGAAGCTCGTAAACTGGGTGGGAACGAGGTAATCGAGAACCCTTTCTTCCGCGAGTCTGCGGGCTCTCTCCTTTACCCCTTCCATCATCTCCTTTTTAACCATCTGATAAGAAACCTCAACCAGCTCGCGAACCATAGACTCTACATCACGCCCTACGTATCCTACTTCCGTATACTTCGTAGCTTCCACCTTTACAAAAGGTGCTTTAATTAAACCCGCTATCCTACGCGCTATCTCCGTTTTACCCACACCCGTGGGACCTATCATGAGGATGTTCTTGGGTATCACCTCGTCCCTTATGTAGTCGGGAAGCTTCTGTCTTCTCCACCGGTTCCTTAGGGCTATAGCTACCGCCTTCTTTGCTTCTTCCTGCCCTATGACGAATTTGTCGAGCTCTTCTACTATTTTTCTCGGTGTGAGTTCTTCAAGCGATAGGGAAGTCTTCATCGCCCGCACCTCTTTTTCCCGTCTCTTCAGGGGTTTCTTTGACAATCCTTTCGAGAAAGCTTTCTATGTCCTCGGGGAAAGGTTCGAATTCTGGCTCTACGGGAAAGAAGCGTTTGACTACATCAACCGGCGGATTTCCGTATCCTATCGCGGGCACGATCCTCTTTGCCCCCCTCCTTGATGCTTCCCTGTAAACGATCTTATAACTTTCTCTGAAGGCGGTTTCTATATCTTTAAATCTTTCTATTTCATCTCCAAGCTCGTAAAGGACTATATCGTAAGTGCTCTCTTTGAACTTTTCCCAGTCCTTTATATTGCATATATACTTTTTCCCCGACCATTCCTTTAGCTCTACGGACTTTAAGTTGCCCACTTTAAAAGAGAGTATGTAATAATCGATGAGTTCCCTGTCCGCATACACGTCGAGGAAGAAAAAGAACTCCATCTTGCCTCCCGATAGGCTTAATAATATAATGTATTGTCCCGTGGAGGATCTAATGAACGAATTCGAAGAACTCCTAAAGCAAGCTCTTCCCCAAGAAGAAACCTTCCACAAAGGTAAACTGGTAAGTGGAACGGTCGTAAAAGTAGACAACAGATTCGTATATGTGGATATAGGCTATAAAGTTGAAGGTGTAATTCCCAGAGAGGAACTTCCCGACGTAAAGGAGGGAGATCAGGTTCAAGCGGTGATAGTAAGGATCTCCCCCAGATTGGAAAACCCCAGACTATCCTACAGGATAATTGCTGAGCAAAAGGGAATAGAAACCCTTCAAAAAGCAAAGGAAGAAGGGAAAGATGTAGTGGGAACGGTTGAGAAAAGGGTAAGGGGAGGCTACATAGTAGATATAGAGGGTGTAAAAGCCTTCTTGCCTTCGAGCGAAGCGGGAAAGAAAACTACCGTTGGCAAACCCGTTAGGGTAAAGATCCTCAGCATAGACTTTCAAAAGGGTAAGCCCAGGGTGGTTGTTTCCCATAAGGCTTACGTAGAAGAGGAAAGGGAAAAGAGAAAACAGGAGCTTCTTAGAGAGCTCAAAAAGGGCGACATAGTAGAAGGAAGGGTTATAAAGATAGACAAGAACAAGGGTATAACTCTCCTTATAGATGGGGTTCTCAGAGCCTTCCTGCCCAAAGAGGAACTTTCGTGGGGAAGGGACAGGGATCCTTACAACTATGCGGAAGTTGACGAGATAATAAAAGTAAAGGTTAAGAAAAAGTCCAAAAACAAGGATTTCCTGATCGTATCCCTGAGAGAGCTTAAAGAAAACCCGTGGCAAAAGTTCTTCAAATCTCACAAGGAAGGTGATACGGTAGAAGGTAAGGTTGTCCAAAGTGCGGGCAGGGGATTGATAATCGATCTCGGCGACGATGTGGAAGGCTACGTTCCACCTAACGAAATAAGTTGGGATGGTAGCACTCCTCAAAAGGGCGAAACGGTAAAAGCCAAGATAATAAAGCTCGATCCGAGCAAGAACAAAATAGAGCTAAGCATAAAGAAAGCTCAACCCAAACCTTGGGAGCTGTTCCTTGAAAAGCACCCTGCGGGAACCAAAGTTGAGGGAACCGTGTCTAAGGTTGAAGCCAGCAGAGCTATCGTAGATCTGGAAGGCGGTGTTAAAGGTATCATCCACAAGGGAGACATTTCTTGGATAAAACCCAAGAGCGTTGCGGACCACCTGAAGGAAGGTGAGAAGAGAGAGTTTATGGTTCTCGGTCAAGAAGGGAGGTTCGTAAAGCTCGGACTCAAGCAACTCACTCCCAATCCTTGGGAAGAAGTTGAAAAGAACTATAAAGTGGGTGATGTGGTAAAGCTTAAAGTTAAAGAAGCTGTTTCTTTCGGCTACTTCCTTGAACTTCCTGAGGGGGTAGATGGACTTCTACCCCTTTCCGAGGTCCCTAAAGGGACTTCTCTCAAGGAAGGTGACGAGTGTGAAGTCAAGATAATAGACATGAATACAAAAGACGGTAAGATAACTTTCTCTATCAAGGCCTTAAGGGGAGAAACTAAAAAGGAAGAGGAGCCCGTCAAAGTAGAAGAAGCCTCCGCCGGAGGCTTTAAACTGGGTGAGATTTTGAGCAAGAAGTTCAAAATGTAAAGAGGGTCTGAATGACAAAGAGGGACATAGCTCAGAGAATCTTTGAAAAACAAAGGGAAGATTTGGGTCTTTCTAAAGGAAAGGTTTATGACATAGTTTGTGAAACCATATCAATTATCGAAGAAGCACTCAAAAAGGAAGAAAAGGTGCAGATAACCGGTTTCGGGACTTTTAAGATAAAGACCCGCAAAAAGAAAAAGGGAAGGAATCTAAAGACGGGAGAAGAGGTAGAGGTTCCCGAAAGGAAGGTTGTCCTTTTCAAGCCCAGCTTGAAACTGCTCTCCCTTCTGGAAAGCCAAAGCAAGAAAGGTTAATATAATCAATAACTAACGGGGTGTAGCTCAGGTGGCAGAGCGCAGGCATGGGGGGCCTGAGGTCCCGGGTTCAAGTCCCGGCACCCCGATTTTTTCTCCTTGAAAATTCCAAGCTCGAAACGAAATTATAGGGAGAGTGGAGGTCCCCATGGGTAGCGATCTGAACAAGCTCGAAGAGATTCTCTTCAGCACTATGTTCGCGGAAATTGAAGAGCGCTACAACGAGGTCGTAGACATATACAGAAACGACTATGAGATACTCTCCTTAGCCCAGCACTTGATGAAGCTGACGGACGTGGTAAGGGATGTCTTTAAGGAGATTCCAAACCCTAAGAAGAAACTGAGTGAAGATCTCTACACGCCCCTTTATGAGGTTCTAAAGGATGTCAGCTCTATACTCTACGACCTTTCCATAGCGGACGGAGAACAACTCAATTATGTTATCGTCAAGGCTTACCAGAAACTTGATAACATAAGCTCCCTCTTCCAAAAACTGGCATGATCTTCCCCGACAGGGAAAAAGCGGGGGAGGAGCTCGCACAAGCTCTAAGGGATTTAGTAGATCCGGAGAAAAACCCGCTTATAGTTGCCATCCCGAGGGGAGGTATCGCAGTAGCATACAGCTTAGCTAAAGAGTTAAAAATTCCCGCCACCACCGTTGTTGTCAGAAAACTCGGCCTTCCTTGGAACGAAGAGGCAGGTTTCGGTGCGGTGGACCCAGACGGAGAGGTTTATGTAGATGAGGAGATACTCAGGTATTCCCGTCTGAGCCCTGAGGAAGTGAGGCACATCGCGGATATTCAGATCGAAGAAATCAGGAAAAGGGAGAAGAAGTTCATCCCAGAAGGTTATCCTTGCTTTCAAGGTAGGCAGATCTTTATAACCGACGACGGAGTAGCAACTGGATACACCGCTCTTGCGTGCGCAGGTTTTTTAAAGAGAAAAGGATCATCTCAGGTGATCGTAGCTGTCCCGGTATGCCCCGATAGATGTAACTTAGAGATAAGGGAAGAGGTAGACAGGTTCGTATGCCTGCATCGGGACAGTTCGCCTGCCTTCGCGGTCGGTAGTTTCTACCAAGACTTTCATCAGCTTTCGGACGAAGAGGTTTTGAGCTACATAGAGACCTTAAAGAAGGAGGGTCTTTGGGAGACGAAGCTGTGATATACTAAAAGCTCACCTTATCGGGAGGTCTCTCATGTATGCGGTAATCAAAACGGGCGGAAAGCAATACAGAGTAGAGCCGGGTATGAAACTCAGAATTGAGAAGATAGACGTTCAAGAAGGTCAGACCGTAGAGTTCGAGCCTCTCGTCGTTAGAAAAGACGACGGAAGTTTGGAGTTCAACAAGGGAAAGGTGATAGCTGAAGTCCTTTCCCACGGCAAGGGCAAGAAGATCATAGTCTTCAAGTATAGGCCGAAGAAAAATTACAAAAGGTGGAAGGGCCACAGACAGCCCTATACGGAAATATTAATTAAAGAGATCAAGGAGGTTTGAGCCATGGCATCCAAAGCAAGCGGTGGTTCAACAAAAAACGGAAGGGATAGTCATTCGAAGAGACTTGGTGTAAAGCGTTACGGTGGTCAATTTGTAAAAGCGGGGAACATCCTCGTCCGTCAGAGGGGAACCAAGATATATCCCGGTAAAAACGTAGGTATGGGATCGGACTTCACCCTGTTTGCCCTGACCGACGGCTACGTTCACTTCGAGACCCGCAGGAAGAAGAAGTTTGTAAACGTTCTCACTCCCGAAGAGTGGGAGGCACTCAAGAACGGAAACGGGAGGATGAACTGATGGCTAAGGTCAAGATGAAAACAAACAGATCCGCCAAGAAAAGGTTTAAGGTTACCGCTAAGGGAAAGATTAAAAGGTGGAAGTCGGGAGGAGCTCACTACAACACTAAGAAACCTTCCGACAGAAAGAGAAGGCTCAGAAAAGCAACCTACGTTAAAGAGAACATGGTAGATCACGTGAAAGATCTTTTGAGGGTGGGCTGATGCCTCTGAAGGAAGGTGCTAAGGCCCCTGAGTTTCTACTAAAAGACCCTCAAGGTGGATCTCATAAACCCCTGTCCGAAGGAAAGCACATCCTTCTCGTTTTTTACAAGGTAACCTGTCCTACTTGTCAGCTTACCCTCCCTTTTGTAGAAAAGCTCTTTAGGGCTTACGGGGAGAAGGTAGGTTTCTTCGGAGTAGTTCAAGACCCACCTCAGGAAGCGATTAACTTTGCAAATCAATACGGGCTTACCTTTACTCAGCTCATAGACGCTCCAAACTACGAGGTTTCTATACTATACGATGTTCAGGTTGTTCCCACGATTTATCTGATAGATCCAGAGGGCAGTATCCTCTTTATGGAGGAAAGTTTCGTAAAGGATCGTTTAGAAGAACTGAATTCCAAACTATCTCAAATAACAGGATTCCCCTTAGCTTCTCTGTTTGAGGATGTCAGCGTTCCCGCATTTAAGGCGGGCTGAGGGTCGAGGAGCAGGCGCTAGGGTTAGCGCCTAAGCGATAAGTCCCAAGTCAAGCCTGTCTCGGTATCTGTAAAGGATCATTTCCCTCAAGTTCGGGTAGTTCTTTAGTTGAGGGTCCTTTTTCAACAACTCTTCCGCATCTTCCCTTGCCAGTTCCAAAAGAGCTCTATCTTTGGCTCTCGCCAAGTTTGCCATGTTAAAACCGAAGTATCCAGATTGGGAAACACCCATGAGTTCTCCCGGACCCCTTATCTTAAGATCCTCCTCCGCCACCTTAAAGCCGTCGTTCGTTCTTACCAGAACCCTGAGTCTGCTGAGGACCTCTTTGCTTACAGAATTGGGGACTACCAAAAAGCATCTGGCGGGTTTATCGGATCTCCCGACCCTTCCCCTAAGCTGGTGAAGTTGAGAAAGGCCGAAGCGGTGTGCGTCTTCCACAACCATAATAGTAGCTTCCGGGACGTCCACGCCCACTTCTATCACGGTGGTAGAGACAAGTATGTCACCCTCCTTTTTGAAAAGTTCCATAATCTGAGCCTTTTCTTTTTCAGGCATCTTCCCGTGAAGGAGAAAAACCTTCCTATCGGGAAAGAAAGACCTCCACCTTTCATATCCTTCCTGAGCGGATTTAAGATCAAGTTTCTCCGACTCCTCTATTAGAGGGTAAACCACATAAGCCTTGTTGCCCTTTGTAATTTCTTCTCTCACGGCGCTGATAACCTCTTCCCTCTCCTTTTCGTAAACTATTTGGGTCTTAACAGGTTTTCTACCCGGAGGAAGTTCGTCTATTATGGAAATGTCTAGATCTCCGTATAGGGATAAAGCAAGGGTTCTGGGTATGGGGGTAGCACTCATAACAAGACAGTGGGGATATAAGCCTTTACCTTTCTCGAGCAAAAGTTTCCTTTGCATTACACCGAAGCGGTGCTGTTCGTCTATAACTACGAAGCCGAGGTTTTTAAATTCAACCTTATCTTGAATCAAAGCGTGGGTCCCTACTACTACCTGAATGTTTCCCTCCTTTATGTGTCTGTGAACGCTTCTCTTTTGCGAAGGGGAAAGACTTCCTATGAGAAGAGCTACCCTTATCCCCAAGGGTTCTAAAAGATCCTTTATCCTTTCGTAGTGCTGACGGGCAAGTATTTCGGTGGGCACCATCAGAGCACTTTGAAAGCCTTCTTTGGCAAAAGCCAAAGCTACACCAACCGCTACTATGGTTTTCCCGCTCCCTACATCTCCCTGAAGAAGACGGTTCATAGGGCTATCGCGGGTAACATCTTTGAGGATCTCATAGAGGCTCCTCCTTTGGGCGTTCGTTAGGGGAAAGGGAAGCATCTTTTCAAAGTCTGCTACAAACCTCTGGGGATTCACGCTGAGCTTGGGGGCTTTTTCATTTTGGGTAGACGCCTTCCTAAGTAAAAGAGCGGTTTGAAAAAGGAATAGATCTTCGTATATGAAGCGCTTTTGATAAGGTGTTTTGAAAGCGTTGAGATCTTCCACGCTTGCATTCTGAGGTGGCACGTGCAGATAAAGTATGGACTGGCTTATGTTAGGAAGATTTCTTTTTTCCAATATCTCCTCGGGCAAGATCTCTCCAAGATGCGGGGATACCTTTCTTACGATCTTACTCAAAAATTCCCTTAGCTTTTTTTGACGTGTTTTGGAAGGTAGTTTGGTGGTTTGGGCTTTGGTTCTAATGTAGTATACGGGGAATATACTCCCCGCTTCTTCCTCTTTGAGTATCTCAGGGTGAACCATGTAGTATTTACCCTGATAGTTCCTTAGAGTTCCAAAAGCGATGATCACCTTGCCTTTCTTGAAAACCTTAGGGATAAAGTCCACGTTTTTGTATTTAAAAAGTAAGCTAACCCGCTTTGAACCGTCTGAGCATACTACCTCCGCGGTATATTTGCCGTCTTCGGGTCTCTTTACCTCAACTACCCTGATCTTTAGAGCTTGCTTCTTCCCGACTTTAGCAACCTCCAAACTTGTTTTTAGTCTTCTATCCTCATACTTTAGGGGAAAGAAGTAGAGGGCATCCAAGATCGTATCTATCCCGAGGCTTTCCAGCACTTTTAGAGTTTTTTGGTCAATACCGGAAATATCCTTAACGGGCTTTAAAAAAGCTTTAAGCGGTTTGGAAGGTTTTGAGGGTATTTGAGTTTTATCGTCTTTTAAGGAGAGTATCAGGCGCTTTAGTTCCTTTAAAAGGGCTTTCTTTTTCTCCAAGGACATTCTGTCCAAACGTTGAACCTCTTGGAGTAAACTCTCGGGAAGTTTTCCTGACAGTTTGTTATAAAGAAAAGGACCTACCCCGAAACTTCTTCTTAGCTTCAGCCCGTCCCTTTCAAGGAGCGAATCGATAAAGCTAATTAAATCCTTCACACCTCCTCTCTCAACTCACGGGCCATCTCTACCATGTTCTTAAGTGCCGGGCGAACCTCCTCCCATCTTCTGGTTTTAAGGCCACAGTCTGGATTCACCCAAAGTAGCTCCTTCGGGAGGACTTTCATCGCCCTTTCCATAACTATTTTCATCTCTTCTTTAGTAGGCACAGCGGGTGAGTGTATGTCGTAAACACCTATACCTATCTGTCTGTCCCATCCTTTGAATCTTTCAAAAGCGGAGATTATCTCACCTTTGCTCCTTGAAGCTTCTATGGATATAACGTCAAAGTCCATTTGATAGATGTATTCAATTATGTCGTTGAACTCCGAGTAGCACATGTGTGTGTGGATCTGGGTTTTGGGATCAGCTTTTGAACACAGCCTGAAAGCTTTTACCGCCCAATCGAAATACTCCGCCCAGTCTTTACGCTTGAGAGGGGTTCCCTCACGGAAAGCAGGCTCATCTATTTGAATAACCTTTATCCCTGCCTTTTCAAGATCTCTGACCTCATCGAGCAAGGCCAGAGCTATCTGGTAAGCGATCTCCCTCTTGGGAATGTCCTCCCTGTAATAGCTCCAGTTCAAGATGGTTACAGGGCCTGTAAGCATACCCTTTACGGGTTTATCTGTTAGCGACTGAGCGTAGGTTATCTCCTCCAGAGTCATGGGACCCTTTCTGGAAACATCCCCGTATATGATGGGTGGTCTGTAAACGCGGGAGCCGTAAGAGAGAACCCACCCGTGTTTGGTGGTAGCTATACCGTCCATCTTGAAGGCAAAGAACTCAACCATATCCGTTCTTTCGAACTCTCCGTGAACGAAAACATCGAGCCCGACTTCTTCTTGGAAAGCTATAACTTCGCGGATCTTTTCCTTTATGAAATTCTTGTATTCCTCTTCTGATATCTTTCCGTTCCTGTAGGCGGTTCTCATCTTGCGAACTTCAGGAGTTTGGGGGAAGGATCCTATGGTTGTAGTGGGAAATAGAGGTAGGTTGAGGCGATCTTTTTGAAGTTTTACCCTCTCCTCGTAGGGGAGATCTCTTCTGAAGTCTTCTTCCTTCAAAGAAGCTATACGCCTTCTTACTTCCTGATTTTCTCCAAAGGTTTCCCTTAGGATCTCTCTCCTTCTTTTTGCCTCCTCTAAAGCTTCGCTCTTGCCCTCGAAAGCATCTTTTATAAGCCTTAGTTCACGAAGTTTTTCTTTTGCAAAAGATAGCCTTTCCTTGAGTCCTTCCGGAAGTTCATCTTCGGGTTCAACTGTAACGGGGAGGTGGTATAGGGGACAGGAAGGAGCTACAGATATATCTCCGTCTACTACCCTGCTTATGTCCTCAACAACCTTTACTTTTTCGAGAATGTCCGCCTTCCACGGCTGTCTTCCGTTTATAAGACCTGCTATTAGTTCTTTATCCTTAGGAAAACCTTTTTCGAGTATGTTCCTTAGGTTATCGGTGTTAGAGACAAGGTCCATGTGCAGGCCTTTCACCGGCAAATCGACAAACTTCTCGTAGTCAGACACGCTGTCGTAGTAGGTGAAAAGAGCTATGTCTATGCCTACCTTTGAGAGTTCCTTGTAAAGGATACTTACCGCCTCCCAGTGCCAGTCTTCCATATCGAGAACAAATGCGGGCTCTTCTAAGTGCACCCTTTTTGCACCTTCCTCTTTTAAGCTCCTTAGGACCTCCGCGTAAACGGGCGCAAGTTTCTGACTTAGATTTAGAAACTGATCGGGAGACTCTATCCTCTCTACCTCGTATAGCGGGAGTTCAGAGGAGACCTTCCTGAGGGCCTTTGATAGCCTCAAGAAAGTAAAGGGACCTACTATGTGAGGAACAGTGGTAAAGCCATTTTCCTTAAAGAACTTAAACTCTTCCAAAGGTTTGTTTATTAGAACTTTAAATTCGGAGGATTCTATTTCGGGGACAAGGTAGTGATAGTTAGTGTTGAACCATTTGGTCATTTCAAGGGCGTTTTTTCCGCGGGCCATTTCAAAATAGGTCTTTAGGCCTTCGTATTTTCCAAATCTTTGAGGAACCATACCTACCATAAGGGCGGTGTCGAGCATAAAATCGTAGTAAGAGAGTTCGTTTGAGGGAATAAGGTCACAGAACTCAGAGTAAGTTTTCGCCCTTGAGAGATTCAGATCCTGCATACCTCTTAGAAATTCCTCTTCGGATATCTCTCCCTTCCAAAAGCCTTCCAAAAGCCTTTTGAACTCTCTCTTCTCACCGAGTTTCGGGTATCCAAAAGCGATTACCTTCATATAAAACCTCCTCAAAAGAGTGTCCCTTGAACTTTTGTTTTGAAGATCTTGTCCAAATCCTTGATCAAACTTTTCATTTCAAGTTCCAAAAGTTTGGCCTTCAAACCTTCCAAATCCGGCTCTTTAATTTTAACCTCCTCCTCAGCAAGATCAAAGTCTGCGATCTGTGGCTTCACAAGGTAATAGGAAAGTTCAAGCTCTTCCTTATCTGCATGGGGAAAAAGTCTTTTAAATCTTTCCCAATTTTCAAGTATGTTTTCCACACCTCCGAAGGTGCGAAGGATTTCCAAAGCCCTTTTTGGACCTATCCCTTTTACACCCTTTATGTTGTCTATCTTATCGCCAACGAGTGCAAGGAAATCCGCGAGTTTCTCCGGAGGAACGCCGAATTTCTTTATGACCTTATCCCTGTCAAAAATTTCAGAGTTCATCGGGTTTACAACGATCACCTTATCGTTTACAAGCTGTAGCATATCCTTATCGGGGGTATAGATCTTTACGAAGAAACCCCTCCTGGGGAAGTTTATGGCCAGGGAAGCTATAAGATCGTCCGCTTCGTAACCTTCCTTTTCGATGGTAGGGATACCTAAGAGTTTTACTAACTCCTTTATTAAGGGTATCTGAAGCTTCAGGTCGTTCGGCATAGAGGGTCTTCCCGCCTTGTATTCTTTGTAAACCTTCTCCCTTTTCGAGGGTGCAGGTGAGTCAAAAACCACCGCCATATGGGTGGGCTTTTCGTTCTTGAATATGGAAAAAAGTGCCCTCAAAAACCCGTATATGGCTCCCGTGGGAAAACCTTTAGAAGTTTTCAAAGGAGGTAAAGCGAAGAAGCTCCTGTATATAAAGGAAGAAGCATCCAAAACGTGTAATGTTTTCATGATATTGTGCACTCTCTCTTTAATCTTTCAAGCAGGGCCACAACGTGATCCGCTACCTCGTAGAACTCTTCAAGCTTTCTCATAAGATCTTCTTTGGGTAAGGTGCCTTTGTTTTGGACTATTTCCCTTGCAAGATCGTGCATGTAACGGTGAGGTTCTTCGAGTTGCCTAAAGCTTTCTGTATGTCCGCACTGCTTCCTACCTTCTCCGTAATACCACTTGCCTAAATAACAGGTAGTGTGATCCCCGATTTCTTCCAAGGAAAGGTCCTCCTCATCGTTAACAAACTTTATAAGCTTTAATTTCCACAAGCTATGGAATATTTTGGCCCTATCTATGCTGAACTCGTCTATATGGAATGTTCTTAGCTCTTCGAGGAGTGTCTCTAAATCTTTCATAGTGCTGTCTGCGAGGTTTTTAAGGTGTGTAGCTTTCTGGATCTCCTCTTCGACGACACCTCTGAGATCTTTTGCAGACTGGGCAAGTCCCTTAGCGTTTTCCATCTCCTCACCGAAGGAACTTACCAAACCTTCTATCTTTTCTTCCACTCTCGAAACCCTGTCGCTCAGCTCAAATATGGATTCCTTAGCCTGATTTGATGTTTCTATTCCTTCCCTCACCGTTTGCACTACCCCTTCTATTAGGGTTACGGCCTCGTTGGTAGCTCGGTTAACGTTTTCTATTATGTCTATAATGTCGGATGCGGACTGAGCGGTCCTTTCCGCAAGTTTTCTCACTTCGTCCGCAACCACCGCAAACCCTCTTCCCGCTTCCCCAGCCCTTGCCGCTTCGATCGCAGCATTCAGCGCAAGCATTGAGGTTTGCTCCGCTATGGCGTTTATAGTTTTGCTTATCTCTCCAATCTTGCTAACCGCCCTACCCAGATCCTCTATTACCTTCGAGTAGGATTTAACTGATTCATCGATCCTCTCCATTCTGTCTATAAGCTTTTCCAGAATCTCCCTGTTGGTTTCAAAAGATTCTTTCATCTCATTTACGGTGGCTTTCATGTAGTCAATAGAATTCATGTTCTGTTCTACGCTTTCTAAGAACTCTTCAGAAGAGCTGGAAACTTCACCTACGAAGGTATCAAGCCTATCCGCTATCTCCTTTAGCTCATAAGAGGTCTTCGTAAGATCCACAGAGCTGTTTACGAGACTACTCGCTCCTACGTATACGCCCCTGAAAGCGTCTCTGAGCTCTTTTAGGGATTCGTTAACGCTACTGTAAAGCTTTTTAAACTCTTCATTATCGGTAGTTATCTTGGAAGTAAGATCACCGCTTTTGAGTTTATCCATTACAAGCGACATGTCTTCAAAGACCTTTTCCAGATCCTTAGAATGATTTTCTATCGCCTCCCTCGACTTTTCGATCTCCTCAAGGATGTTGTTTACGTAAGTTTTAAGCTGTAGGAGTTCCCCGGCATAATCTCCGCTGACCCTTACACCACTCTTTCCCTGAGCTACCGCATCGAGGGTATACCTGAGTTCCCCAAAAAACCTATTTAGAATCTGAAAGACTTCCCTCAAGGAATTCGCTATATCATCGAGTTCATCTCCCCTTTTAGGTAACTCAAAACGGGAAAACTCCATTGTTTGGGAAACGTTTTTTACCCTTTGAGAGAGATCCCTCACCCGTTTTACAAGTCCAGAAGAAATAAAGAACATAAGGCCTGCAACGAAAAACACAGCTCCACCCACAAGCAGTGTTCCCCCAACAACAGTTCTTTTGACTTGATCCTTTATCGCCTGCTCAAGGCTTGCTATATGATTTAGAAGGTTTGCCTTCTGAGAAACCAAGAATGAACCCAGTTGCGCGTAAGCCCTTGATTCCGCTTCCTTGAGCTTTAAAACCGCCTCTTCAAGGTAGCCTTCCTTTATAAGCTCTAAAACTATCTCCACTTCGTGAGTGTAGTTACTCCCTTTTACAGGGATCCTCAGGCTTTTTTCCAAAGCCTCTAAGTTTTCCCTCAGTAGATCCAGATCCCGCTCTACCGATAGGATCAATCTTTCATCGGTGGGATCAAGAAGTAAGCTCCTTATTCCTGTGGAAACACTCATTAAAAGCTCGTTAGCTTTTTCTAAAAGGTTCAGGGTTTCAACATCTATAGAAATTAAAGCTGCGTTTTTCTCTACCTGAGTTTTCGTATACCAAAAGGAACCTATAACTACGAGAATTAATACCAGGATTAAAAGGTTGACAAAATTTAGCCTCCCTCTGAAACCCATCCCTCATTCTTATTTTAGAATTACTCAGATGAAAGATCTGATCGAAAGAGCTAAGGTTCTCCAAGAAGCACTCCCTTATATAAGGGAGTTCCACAAAAAGGTCTTCGTTATCAAATACGGCGGGTCCGCTATGACTCAAGAAGACCTAAGGGAATCTTTCGCGAAGGATGTAGTTCTTCTTAAATATGTCGGGATAAACGTGGTCATAGTTCATGGTGGAGGCCCCCAAATAAGTAAGACACTGGAACGCTTCGGTATAAAGCCTCGGTTTGTGGGAGGTATAAGGAAAACCGACGAAGAAACTATGCACGTAGTCGAAATGGTTCTATCGGGAGACATAAACAAGGACATAGTAGCTTTAATAAACAGGCACAGCGGGGTGAACATATACGCGGTCGGACTTTCTGGAAGGGACGGAAGACTTCTACTCGCCAAAAAGCTTGACAAGGAACGTTTCTTCAAAGAACTCGGTCTTCCGGTCCCGGAAGAGGATATAGGCTTTGTGGGAGAGGTAGTTAAGGTAAACGTGGATCTTATAAATTCGCTCATAGAGAAAAACTTCATACCGGTAATAGCACCGGTGGGTGTGGGTGAGGAGGGAGAAGCTTATAATATAAACGCGGACATAGCAGCATCGGAAATAGCCAAGAGCTTGAAAGCACAAAAGCTAATATTTTTAACGGATACAGAAGGAGTAAAGGATAAAGAAGGAAAAGTCATCGCAACGCTTACAAAAAATCACGCTCTAAGGCTCATAGAAGAGAAAGTAATAAGGGAAGGTATGATCCCCAAGGTAAGGTCCGCCATAAGGGCTCTCGAAGGCGGGGTTAAAAAGGTCCACATAATAGACGGAAGGATTCAGCATTCTTTACTTTTGGAGATATTCACTCAGCAAGGCATAGGAACGGAGATAGTCGAGTGAATAGGATCTTTCTCGTGGGTTTTATGTGCAGTGGTAAAAGTTCCGTAGGTAAAGCTTTAGCACGTAAGCTCGGTTGGATCTTCTTGGACGTTGATGAGGAGATACAAAAACAGGAGAAGATGACCATACCTGAAATCTTTCAAAAAAGGGGAGAACCATACTTCAGAAGGTTAGAGCTGGAAGTTTTAAAAGATCTATCCAATAAAGAAAAGGTTGTTATTGCTACGGGAGGAGGGCTCGGATCAAACCCAAGGGCTATGGATATAATGAAGGAGAAGGGCTTGGTCGTCTGGTTAGATGTAGCCTTTGACACCTTTCTCAAAAGGTGCGGTAAAGATCCGAACAGACCCCTTTTGAAAAAAAGCAAAGAAGATCTTAAAAATCTTCTCATTGAAAGGTCTAAAGTTTACTCCTTAGCTCACCTGAGGGTAGAAGCCTCTAAGGAGGTAGATGCAATAGTAGAAGAGGTTCTTAGCTTCCTAAAGTCAAAAGTCAAGATCCCAGACACTCCGTAAGGTAGTGACTTCAAAATCTTCCCTTCGGGTGATATAACCGCGGTAGGACCTGTATTGTTTACCCAGAGAAGGTAGAGCCGGTTTTCTACAGCTCTGACACGAGCTTGTCTCATATGCTGAAACGTTCCGTCTGAATCTCTGAACCACCCGTCGTTTGTAAGAACAACCACCATGTCTGAGCACTCTCCCATACTGCGTATAAAGAAAAAGTGAGAAACCTCAAAACATATGGGCGTAGAAATTCTGTATAGACCCAAATCAAAACATTTGGGTCCTTTTCCTTTTACGAAGTCTATGCCCGCTATAGCACCGAATATCTCCTTAGCAAATCCAAAGGGGAAGGGGACAAACTCCCCGAAGGGGAGAAGTTTAACCTTGTCGTATCTATCTTGAACCTTACCTCCCTTTAGGAGAAAAACGGAGTTTTTGGGTTCCACTCTCTCCGAGGAAAAGTCAACATCCACGAGCCCTACGATTATGGGAACCTTTTTCGATGCCTCGAGGAGTCTTTGACCTTCCTCCATAAGGTAAGGGAATCTAAAAGGAAAAGCGGATTCGGGGAAAACTATTAAATCAGGGTTTTCTTTTAGCGTTTCTTCGAGTAGTACCCAGAGGCGGGGTAGGTGCCTATAGAAGGCTTCTGTATTTAGCTTGTCTTCTTCAGGGACGTTTGTTTGAACAAGAGAAACCTTTACAGGTGGTGGTTTCTTAAAAGGTGGAGTCCACAGGTAAAGACCTGCCAGAGCTAACGCTAAAATCAGGCCTCCTATTAAGGGTTTCCTAAGGACTAAAGCCAAGGAAATTATGGCAAACGTCCCTAAATACACACCTCCGAGCGACAAAACCTTGTAAAAAATGGGTATATCTACCGATAGTTCCCCTACTATCAACCAAGGGAAGCCCCCGTAAGGGAACAAGGATCTGAAAATCTCTGAAAAGGTCCAAAGAAAAGGCAAAGCTATCAAGCTAAACTTGAAAAACCTCCACAGTATGTATGTAATTCCGAACTGCATCACCGCTACGAAAGAGGCGAGAAGAAAAACGAGCAACAAAGCCAAAGGCAGAGGAACCCCTCCGTAATCGTGAACGGAAATGCGAACCCAAAAGAGAGAGAAAAAACAGCTGAAGATTCCTGTCAATATCCAAGCTTTAAAGCTTTTATCCTGAGAAAGAAGGTAGAAAAATACGAAAATTAAAGGCCACAGGGACCATTTGGAAAAGGAAGCGTAAAAAAGGAGAGATAAAAGTAGAGGTCTTATCAACCTCCCAACCTATCCAAAGCGTATAGCATTATTCCCAGTATGATGATGATACCGATAAGCAGGAACATAACGTAATTGTTGAGGAGACCCGTTTGCAGATTTCTGAGCAGTTTCCCGCTCCTGAAAGCGGTTCCTGCGATCCAGTGAATAGCGAGATCGATGGACTTTATGTCGAAAGCTTTCCACAGGTCTTTTGCAAACCTAAAGAAGGATTTGTAAGCGAGGTTTATAGACCCGTCTATTATGAACCTATCACCGACGTAGTAGGCCACCTTAGAAAGGATCATATACCCGCCTGCAAAACCTTTATGGTATAGCCTTTCGGTGAAAAACTGTTCACGGAAAGTAACTGCAACGGGTTTTAGGGTCTTATGGAGTTCTTCAGGTGAAAGAACCCTCTTGACGAATATCAAGTAGGCAATTCCTATACCTATTAAAGCGACAACTACAGAGGTAACTGCCACGTCTATGTGAATTTCTTTGTGTTTACCACCCACAGCCTCCATATACCAACCCTCAAAAAACCCAAACACTACCGCCATCACCCCCAACACCACCATCGGAACACTCATCACTCCCCCCACCTCCTTAGGCTCCTCCTCATATCCCCTATCCCCATGAAATACTACAAACCCCTCCCTAAAGATGTAATACGCAGTCAAAAACGCTACCACACTACCTAACACACCCCACATAAAACCTGCCTCATAATAACTACCTATCAGCCTGTCCTTACTCCAAAATCCAGACAACGGAAATACTCCAGCCAACGCCAACGCCCCCACTACAAAACTCGCATACGTCACAGGCATATACTTCTTTAAACCCCCAAAATCGTATATGTCATACAGCTTGTGATGAAAAGCTGTTATCACTGACCCAGCCGCTAAAAACAACAATGCCTTGAAAAACGCATGCGTGGTCAAATGAAACATCGCCCCACCTTTGTCCCCTACACCTAACGCTAAAAACATATACCCAAGTTGGGACATCGTCGAAAACGCTATTATCTTCTTCATGTCTGTGTGCGCTGTTGCCGCAAGCGCAGCAAATAACGCTGTTAGCCCCCCTACCACAGCTATCACCTTCAAAGTCTGTGGCGCTGCTTCAAAAAGCGGGTATAACCTCGCTACCATATACACACCCGCAGCTACCATCGTAGCCGCGTGCAGTAAGGCACTCACCGGCGTCGGACCCGCCATGGCGTTGGGTAGCCACGTGTGAAGAGGTAACTGCCCAGACTTCCCTACAGCTCCCCCAAATAGCAACAGAGTAGCCAGCCCTATAAGAGCACTCTCCGTAGCTGAAACTTTTTCAAATATCTCTACTATGTCCAAAGTCTTGAATATCAAAAATGTGGAAATAATCCCAAATATAAACAGCCAGTCCCCTATGCGGTTCATTACAAAGGCTTCTAACGAGGCGTTTGTCGCTTTCTTTTGGTTGTGATAGTAGCCTATCAGTAAATATGAGGCGAGTCCTACTCCTTCCCATCCAAAGAATATGCCAAGAAGGTTATCTGAAAGGACTATTAAAAGCATTGAAAAGAGAAACAGGGATAAATATGCGTAGAATTTGTATACCCATTTTCCGAATTCGTCGTGCATGTAGCCTATTGAGTAGATGAATATGAGTGTTGCTACGAAGGTGACTACCGCTGAGGTGATGGTCGATAGTGGGTCAAAGTAAAA
>WFYK01000035.1 GCA_015490105.1 Aquificaceae bacterium
ATGCTCTCAGGAAACTTCTCCCTTCTCCGAATATTTGCTCCAAAGCTTGGGTATACACCCAGTATGACTACCAAGTTGGAACCAACACGGTTGTAAAGCCGGGGGCGGACGCGAGCCTTATAAGGCTCAAGTGGGTCGTAAAGCCGGAGGTCTCTTCAGAAAAAGGAATAGCGATCTCCTTGGAAGGAAACGGGAGGATGGTATTTTTGGATCCTTACGAGGGAGCCAAATACGTAGTTGCGGAAGCTTGTAGGAACGTTGCCTGTGTAGGAGCAAAACCCTTAGCTATAACGGATTGTCTAAACTTCGGAAATCCCGAAAGACCCGAAATCATGTGGCAATTTGTGAAAGCGGTAGAAGGTATGGCTGAGGCATGCAGGGAGCTGAATGTTCCTGTAATTAGCGGGAATGTCTCCCTCTACAACGAGACGGTGGAAAAGGATCAAGTCAGAAACATCTACCCGACACCCATAGTAGCCTGCGTGGGTGTGGTTGACAAGGTAGAAAAATTCTGCACCTGCTCTTTTCCCGAAAACGGGGAGATCCTCCTTATAGGAGATTTAAAGAGGTCTTCTTCCCTTGGAGGGAGTGAGCTTCTAAAGGTTCTGTTTTCTCAAGTGAGGGGTCCTGTTCCCAAAGTAGATTTGCAAAAAGAAAGGAGCCTAATAGATCTTTTGGTTAACCTCATTTCGGAAGAGTTGATATCCTCCGCTCACGACGTTTCAAGCGGGGGACTCCTCGTCAGCGTCTGTGAAAGTTTATTCGCATCAAACAGCGGAGCGTTCTTGGAGATTTACTCCGACGAAGATCCCATAGCTTTTCTCTTTTCGGAGATGCCCACCCGTGTAGTTGTTGCGGTTGACGATACCAAAGCTGAGAAGGTGAAGGAAGCGGTCGAGAAAGCAGGCTTAGACTGGCTCTATCTGGGCAAAATAACCCAAGATAGAGTTTTGAAGCTTACTTACAACGGAGAAACTATTTTAGAAGAAAACGTGGAGGATTTGAAGAATCTATGGGAAGAAGCTTTAGAGAAGTTGCTCTCCTCTACTTGAAGGTTTTAACTTCGGTTCTTATCCTCGATCTCTTAACCAAGAACTTGGCGGAACGTTTCTTAGCGGAAAGAACTATATCGCTGGGTCCGTTTTTGGATCTTTTCCTCATATACAACAAAGGCATAGCCTTCGGTTTATTTTCGGAAGCACCGGATTTTTTCAGGATCCCATTGCTCCTCATACCTCCCGTAGTAGCCCTGTTTATTACCTTTTTCTACGCACTTAAAAATCCGAGTGTTTCAAACGTAATCACCATGGGTGCCATAGCGGGTGGTGCCCTCGGAAACCTATACGATAGGGTCTTTCTGGGGAAGGTAAGGGACTTTATCCATCTTCACGCGGGAGACCTCTACTGGCCCGCTTTTAATCTGGCGGACACAGCTATAACGCTGTCTATCGTTTGGATAATCGCAAATAATTTGATTTTTAAGCGCTAACTACTTTGTTCCTTCCGAGTCTTTTTGCCTTATACAGGGCCTTGTCCGCCCTCTCAAGGAAAGACTCTGAGGTGTCCTTTTCTCTCAGGGTAGTTACCCCGAAACTCGCCGTGCACCTAATTCCGTCCGCGAAGGAACTTCGCTCCACGAGACTTCTCAGCTTTTCCGCAACAAGCTTTGCACCTTCTTCGTCCGTATCGGGAAGTATTATGGCAAACTCCTCACCCCCTATGCGCGCAAAGATGTCCGAGTCTCTTATGGACTCAGACACAAGCTGTGCTATGCCTTTTAGAACCCTATCTCCCACAAGGTGGCCGTAGGTGTCGTTAATTTTCTTGAAGTGATCCACATCAAAAACTATCAAAGACAAAGGCTTAGAAAGTCTCCGAGCTCGCTCCATATGAAAGTGAAGGAAGTCTTCAAAGCTTCTCCTGTTGTATATCCCCGTGAGGAAGTCCCTTTGGGCCATTTCTCTGAGGATGTTTTCATACTCAACGAGCTGGGTTATATCTTGAAAGGTAACGACCGTATCGGAAGAAACAACTTTTGAAGAGAGAAGTAAATATAAGGGTCCCTTCGGGCTTTCTACCGCCAACTTTAGTCCTTTTACCTCTTTTCCGAGAACCTCTTCCTTGAGTCTATTTACGCTCTTTTCCGAGATCTCCTGACGGGCAAAGGTATTCATATCCTTCACATTCCCCGAACGGTCAAAAATAACCACACCCACGGGCAAGCTGTCCAAGACCTGAAGATAGTAATCCCTCGTGACTATAGTTCCTTTAAGCTTTTGGGCGGTTTTCTTTACACCTTCTATTACCTTTCCAAATTCATCTTCTCCTCCTCTGAGATCCTCAAGATCCAGATCTCCCCTCCCTACTCTTTCTAAAGCCTTCATTATCTGATCGAGGGGGCCCGTGAACCATCGAACCACACCGAGGGTAAGTAGAAACCCCAAAAGACTCAACAGAAAATAAAGCCTCAAAGTAGATGAAATGAGCATGCGGGCACTTTCTATCGCGTGTTTGTAAGATATCCTCACATACAGATAACCTAAGGTTGTGGCCCCCATACTGACGGTCGCGTAGATAACGTAGTGATGGGGTTCTTCCTCCTTGTAAAGGATTTTGTGGTTTTGAAGATCCTCAGGAATATCCACTTCTTTGAATATTACTTTGCCCTCGCGCTGGCTTGCCATCAGGTATCCTTCAGAACTTATTACCCCTATATCTTCTACAAAGGGAAGGTCTACTTTATCTATGAGCTCCTCTATCATATCCACATCTAAGTAGTAAACGAAATCCTCGAGGAGCTTAGACAGATTTTCCGCAAGCAAAAGTCCTTCCCTTAAGGCTATTTCCTTCTCCCTCTTTAAGATGTAGCTACTTTGAATGTAGAGGTTTATAAAGCCGGGAATGAGCAAAACGCACATTATAAGCAGAAAAAGCTTTAGCCTAACGGACATTTTCTACGTGCCTTGAAAGTTTCTCTAAAAACCTCTTGTCGGAAGGCTTCAAAGGAGTAATCTTCAGCGTTTTATCAAACTTATGTAGAACCTGCCTTCCTTGAGGGGATAAGTGGGCTCGGAAAAGGATATCTTTTATCTCGGCAACAATTCTTTTATCTAACCCTTTTCTGAAAGCACCGAGCTGACGGGGGATCGGTTCGGAAACGAATAACTTTTTAAATGCTTCTCTCTTAGGTTTAGTGAACTCCTCAAACTGGTCAAGGTCTATTGCTCCCGCGTCAGTTCTTTTGAAAAAGACAAAAGCCAAAACATTTTCCTCATCGTTTGCGAACACGTAGCCCACTTTATCTGGGGGTGGTTTATCTTCAAAGGTTTCAAGTTTTACGAGAGTTAAGCCCACTTCTTTGAGGGTAACGTAAGGTATAAAGTAACCTGAAGTAGAAAAAGGTTCGTCCATAGCTATGGTTTTGCCTTTTAAATCCCTTAAGCTTTCAATATTCGAGTCACTCCTTGTGAATATGACGGACCTGTAGTATTCTTTGCCCTTCTTCCAGCGCTTTATAAAATCCGAACATTC
>WFYK01000036.1 GCA_015490105.1 Aquificaceae bacterium
ACAACTTCGTTTCCTACAACCATGGGAACTATCCTGTCTTCAACCCAAAGGTAGTTTCCCTTAACCGTTCTTATGCGGTATTCCCTGACCGTGGGTTTTCCGCTTCTTGCGAGAGCAAGAGTCTGCTTTAGGACTTTTGGAACATCCGCAGGATGAACTATCTTCATCCAGAGGGCTGGGTCTTCTTTAAAGTCTGCGGGAGAAAAACCGGTTATATCCTTTACCTTTGCGTTTATGTGAACCACCTTGGCGGACGAAGGGTCCCCCTGCCTTTCAAAGCTAACTACGTAGAATATGTCGTTGATTATTTCAAGAAAGATAGCCTGACTACCCTCCGCCACGCCTTTTCTC
Source organism: Aquificaceae bacterium (assembly GCA_015490105.1). Classification (GTDB taxonomy): domain Bacteria; phylum Aquificota; class Aquificia; order Aquificales; family Aquificaceae; genus Hydrogenivirga. The sequence continues at coordinate 352 of WFYK01000036.1, forward strand.
CTTTGTAGTGCTAAAATACTTTAGCCCGCTATGATTGAATATATCAAAAACCTCTTTGCTTTTGAGGATCTGAGGAAACGCTTCCTCTACACGCTCCTTATGTTTGCCATATACCGTCTTGGTAGCCACATACCCATACCCGGGATAGATGTTCAAGCCCTTGAAGATTTCTTTAGATCCATTCAAGGGACCCTCTTTAACCTTTACGACATATTCTCCGGCGGGAACCTTAGCAGGATGACTGTCTTTGCCCTCGGTGTTATGCCTTACATCTCCGCTTCCATAATGATGCAGATCCTCACAGTCGCTATCCCACAGCTCCAGAGGCTTGCCAAAGAAGAGGGCGATTACGGAAGGTATAAGATCAACGAATACACTAAGTATTTGACTCTCTTTGTTGCCTTCGTTCAGTCCACAGGTATAGCCATCTGGCTTCAGAACCAAACCTCTCCGAGGGGTTTCCCGGTAGTTCCCGAAAGCGGGCCACTCTTTATATTCGTTGCTATCCTTACCCTCGTTGCGGGGACCATGTTCCTCGTGTGGATGGGTGAGCGGATAACCCAGAAAGGTATAGGAAACGGAATGTCCCTTCTTATCTTTGCGGGTATAGTTGCGGGCTTCCCAAACGCGGTTATAAGCCTCGTAGAACGCATAAGAAACGGGGATATTACCCCCTTCGAAGTTGCGGGTGCGGTTGCCATGGTGCTGGCGGTGATAGTGGGTATCGTCTACATACAAGAGGCGGAAAGGAGGATTCCCGTTCAGCACCCCAGAAGGATTGTGGGAAGAAGGGAAGTGGGAGGAAACATCTCCTACCTTCCCATAAAGATAAATCCCGCGGGGGTTATCCCTATAATCTTTGCCCAATCCATTCTTATAATTCCTTCCAGCGTTCTTGCCTTTATAGAACACCCCATAGCTCAAACCATTCATGATGCTTTCAACCCCACGTCGTTTCTCTACAACTTCCTATACGTGGTCTTTATCGTCTTCTTTACCTACTTTTACACCGCCATAATGATCAACCCGGTAGAAGTTGCGGATAACCTCAGAAAGAGCGGTGCTTTCGTTCCCGGAGTGAGACCAGGTCTGGAAACTCAGAGGTTTTTAGAAACCGTCATAAACAGACTCGTTTTTGTGGGTGCTCTTTTCCTGTCAGTCGTAGCGATAATTCCGTTCTTTATAAGCCTTCAGCTGAAGGTTCCCTTCTACTTCGGTGGAACCACCGCTCTGATCGTTGTGGGTGTTGCTCTCGAAACGCTTAAGCAGATCGAAGCTAACCTCCTAACTAAAAAATACAAAGGCATGATAAGGAGGAGAGTGAAGAAATGAACCTTGTGTTCTTAGGTCCTCCCGGAGCGGGAAAGGGAACGCAGGCAAAGAGACTATCTCAAGAACTCGGACTTCTGCACATATCTACGGGCGATCTCCTCAGGGAAGCGGTTAGAAACAAAACTGATCTCGGCCTGAAAGCTAAAGAGTATATGGACAGAGGGGAACTCGTCCCCGACGATCTCATAATCGCTATGATAGAAGAGGTCCTTCCGGAAGGAGGAGGTGTTATATTCGACGGCTTTCCCAGAACCATAGCTCAAGCGAGAGCTCTGGATGATCTGCTCCAGAAAAAAGGCCTTACTTTGAATGCGGTCATCTACTTTGAAGTTGATGATGAGAAGGTAGTTGAGAGGCTCTCCGGGCGCAGAGTTTGCAAGACCTGCGGTGCGGTATACCACGTAAAGTTCAACCCTCCTAAGGAGGATGAAATCTGTGACAAGTGTGGGTCTCCACTTATCCAGAGGGAAGACGACAAGGAAGAAGTTGTAAGAAACCGCCTCAGGGTTTATAGGGATCAGACCGCACCGTTGATAGATTACTACAGACAAAAAAGCCTGCTTTATACCGTTGACGCTTCAAAAGACATAGATCAAGTTTATTCCTCCCTCAGGGAGGTTATCGATGCCAAAGAGAGGAATTGAGCTTTACTCTTTCAAGGAGATAGAAAAGATCAGGAAAGCATGTCAGGTGGTAGCGGAAGTTCTTCAGGTAGTTGCGGAGAACATAAAGCCGGGGATATCCACTTGGGATATAGAGATGATCGCAAGAGAGGAGACCAAAAAACGGGGGGCAAAACCCGCCTTTTTGAACTACAGACCCCCTTTTAGCAACGTTAGATACCCTGCAGCGCTCTGCGTTTCCATAAACGACGAAGTGGTTCACGGACTTCCCAAGAAAAGCAAAATAATCAAAGAAGGAGACTTGGTTAGTATAGATTTTGGTGCTATAATAGATGGTTACGCTGGAGATTCCGCGATCACCGTTGCGGTAGGAGAGGTCAGCGAGGAGAAGAAGAGGCTGATGGAGGCTACCAAAAAGGCTTTGGACAGGGCTGTGGAGAAGGCCGTAGCGGGCGGATGGCTGAGTGATATAGTAGAGGCCATTCACTCCACCGCGGAAGAATACGGGGTATACCCGGTTCTTAAATACGGGGGACACGGCATAGGCAGAAGGGTTCACGAAGAGCCTTTTGTCCCGAACAACAGAAAGGATCTCTCGAAAAAGGATCTTAAGCTTCGTCAAGGTATGGTGCTGGCCATAGAACCTATGTTTTCCCTGGGAACCGAGGAAACTTACTGTGATGGAGACGGCTGGACCGTTAGAACTAAGGACGGAAGTCCTTCCGCTCACTTTGAACATACTGTGGCGGTTACAAAGGAAGGCCCTATAGTTTTGACGGAGATCTAAGGATGGGAAAGAAGAAGCGTCAAGAAACTGAAAAGGAAAAGGGCATAGTTATGGAAGGTGAAGTGGTGGAAGCCTTACCTAACGGTATGTTCAGGGTCCAGCTTGAAGGAGGACACGAGGTCTTGGCCCACATATCGGGTAAGATGAGGATAAATTTCATCAGGATCCTTCCCGGAGACAAGGTAAAGGTGGAACTCTCTCCCTACGATCTTACGAGGGGAAGGATCGTTTACAGACTTTAACTTTCGGAGGTGATCATGAAAGTAAGCGCTTCCGTGAAGAAGAGGTGTGCTAAGTGCAAAATAGTTAGGCGTAAGGGAAGGGTTTATGTGATCTGTGAAAATCCCAAGCACAAGCAAAAGCAGGGTTAATGGAGGTAAAGGATGGCGAGGATAGCGGGTGTAGATCTTCCCGATCACAAGAGGCTTGAGATAGCGCTTACCTACATATACGGGATCGGCAAGTCGAGGGTAAAGGAGATCTGCCAAGCTACGGGGATCGACTGCACCAAGAGGGTAGGAGAGCTTACTCCCGAAGAACTCAACAAGCTAAGGAAGTTTATCGACGAAAACTACAAGGTTGAGGGTGATCTCAGAAGGGAGGTTCAGCTAAGCATCAAGCGACTCATAGACATGGGATGCTACAGGGGTCAGAGGCACGCGAGGGGTCTCCCGGTAAGAGGTCAACAGACGAGGACCAACGCAAGAACGAGAAAGGGCAAACGCAAGACCGTAGCGGGAACTAAGAAGAAAACCGCTAAGTGATTCGGAGGTAGTATAGATGGCAAAGAAGAAGAAGCAAAAAAGAACCGTAACCAAGGGTATAGTCCACATACACACCACTTTTAACAACACGATAGTTAACATAACGGACACTCAGGGTAACACTATAGTTTGGGAAAGCGGAGGAACGGTCGGATTTAAAGGAACGAGAAAAAGCACTCCCTACGCCGCTCAGCTCGCGGCTCAAAAAGCTCTCAGGAGGGCTATAAACGAATACGGCTTGCAAGAGGTGGAGGTTTGGATAAAAGGTCCCGGTGCGGGAAGGGAGTCCGCCCTGAGGGCGGTTTTTGCTTCCGGTGTTAAGGTTACAGCCATAAGGGATGTCACACCCATACCTCACAACGGTTGTAGACCCCCCGCAAGGAGGAGAGTCTGATGGGAAGGTATATAGGCCCTTGGGTAAAGCTCGACAGAAGGTTCGGCGTTGTAGTCTCAGGGAAAAAATCCGCACCTAAAATACTGGCAAGGAGGAACTACCCTCCCGGTCAGCACGGAAGAACCAAGGGAAGGAGAAGGAAGCTAACAGAATACGGCTTGCGTCTTATGGAAAAGCAAAAGCTCAAGTTCCTATACGGAGGTCTCAGGGAGAAGCAGTTCAAACGCTACTTTGACATAGCTTCCAAATCTAAAGGAAACACGGGAGAGGTTTTACTTCAGCTTTTGGAAAGGAGACTCGATAACGTAGTATACAGACTCGGTTTTGCCACTACGAGGCGTCAAGCCCGTCAGCTGGTTGCTCACGGACACGTTCTTGTAAACGGTCGCAAGGTAAACATACCGAGCTACCAAGTGGAGCCCGGTGACATAATAGAGATCAGAGAAAAATCAAGGAACATTCCTTTCATCAAGGAAAACCTTGAAAACATAGACCCCAGAAGTGTTCCCGACTGGCTCGAACTGGACAAGGAAAACTTCCGCGGAAAGGTTCTTAAAAATCCCGAAAACGTTGCGGAGTATCTGGAGATACCTGTGAACCTTCAGTATATTATCGAGTTCTACTCTAAGGTATAAAGCGGAGGTAAGTCGATGCTGAACGAATTTATCTATCCGAGCAAGATCTTTTGGGAAGAGAGAACAAAAGACAGGGGAGTTTTTGTAGTAGAGCCTTTAGAGAGGGGATTCGGAATAACTTTGGGCAACGCTCTGAGAAGGGTTCTGCTTTCATCCATCAGCGGAACCGCGGTAACAGCGGTGAAGATATACGGAGTTTATCATGAGTTTTCTTCTGTAGAGGGTGTCGCGGAGGATGTAGTAGAGATAATAGCCAACCTAAAAGGTGTAAGGTTCAACTTGAAGGAAGGGGATGTAGAGATTCTATACCTCAAGAAGAAAGGGGAAGGAGAGGTAAAGGCAAGAGACATCTCTCTTCCTCCCACCGTTGAGATAGCAAATCCCGATCACACCATAGCTACGATCACCGATCCCAACGTAGAACTTCATATGGAGATACGCGTGGAGAAGGGTAAAGGCTACGTGCTTTCGGAGGAGATGGAAACCATAGGAGAGGTTGGATGGATACTGCTCGATGCGGACTTTTCCCCGGTGAAGAAGGTTAGCTACAAGGTTGAACAAACGAGGGTAAAGGAAAGAACTGACTACGAGAAGCTTACTATGGAAGTGATAACGGATGGAACAAAGACCCCCGACGAAGTGGTAAAAGAAGCTATAGGTATACTCAAATCCCATCTCGATCTTCTCGAAAACATCTCTTCCGAGGTTCCTACCCTCGAAGAGCCCATACCCGCGGATGAGCTTTCCGAGAAACTTACCCTCTCCATAGAGGAGCTTGACATTTCTCAAAGAGCCCTTAACTCCCTGAAACGCATGGGTATCAGCACCATAGGGGATCTTGTTCAAATGTCTGAGGAAGAGTTAAAGAGCACGAAGAACATAGGTAGAAAAGCTCTTGCGGAAATAAAGGAAGCTTTAGCTCAAATGGGACTTCAGCTGGGTCTAAACGTTGAGAAGAGGTGATGTGCTATGAGGCACAGGGTAAAGAAGAAGAAGTTTGACAGAACTAAAGAGCAGAGGCTGGCGCTTTACAGAAGCCTTGCGAGATCCCTGATTTTAGAAGAGAGGATAGAGACCACCACCGAAAGGGCCAAAGCTGTCAGAAGCTTCGTAGAGAGGCTCGTAACCTTAGCAAAAAAGGGAGACCTTGCTTCAAGGAGGAGAGCCTTAGCACTGCTTCCCGACAAGGAAGCTGTGAGGAAACTCTTTGACGACATAGCTCCGCGCTTTGAGGACAGAAACGGTGGTTACACCCGCGTTATAAAACTGCCTTTCAGAAGGAAAGGTGACGGTGCGGAGATGGCTATACTCGAGTGGGTAGAGTAGATGATCGCTAAGATCTTGCACGTAATAATCGAGATTCTGATCGTTCTCGTTTTCATACACGCTATAGGTTCTTGGATCCCTCAAATAAGGGAAAGCAGGTTTTATGAAGTACTTGACTCTATCGTGGATCCCCTTCTCAGACCGATCCGGCAAGTCCTTCCTACCGCGGGGGGAATAGACTTTTCCCCCATGGTTTTGATCTTTATCCTTATTCTCATAGACCGCCTGCTTCTTAAAGGTTGATACTGCCCGTTCTGGGAGGGCCTACGGGGGTAGGAAAGTCTGAAGTAGCCTGCGAGGTGGCCCTCCGCCTGCAAGCCCATATCATAAGTGCGGATTCAATGGCTGTCTACAGAGGAATGGACATAGGAACCGCGAAACCTAAAGACTGTATGAAGATCGTAAAGCATCACCTCGTTGATGTAGTAGATCCCGGAGACTATTTCGACGCCAAGATATTTGAAGAGTTAGCTTTAGATACTATAGAGAAGCTAAGGGCTGAAGGTATCATCCCCTTAGTAGTGGGGGGATCATACTTATATCTTCAAGCCCTCATCTACGGACTCGGTGAGGCTCCGGACCCGGATTGGAAAATAAGGAATAGGCTTTATCGAATAGCAAAGGAGAGAGGAAGTGAATACCTATATAAGAAACTAAGGGCTATAGATCCAAACTACGCGGGGAAGATCCACCCCAACGACACGAGGAGAATAGTGAGGGCTTTGGAGGTATTTTTAACAACCTTCAAACCCTTTTCATATTTTCACAATTGGGACAAGCCCAGGTTCAAAGTGATCGGCTTCTTTCTAAACAGAAACAGGGAAAGCCTCTTCAGAAGGATAGAAGAAAGGGTTGAGGCTATGATAAGAGGGGGTCTTGTGGAGGAAGTGAGATCTCTTGTAGAGAGGGGTCTCGAAGGTTTTTTAACATCTTCCCAAGCTATAGGCTACAAGGAGCTTATTCCCTATATCAAAGGCCAAATCTCCTTGGATGAAGCCAAAAGAAATATCGTAAAGAACACGAAAGACTACGCGAGGAGACAGATAAGGTGGTTCAAGAAACAGGGATGGAAGGAGATAAATTTGGATCTCTTACCCTTAGATCAGGTGGTAGATATCATCGTCTCCGAGATCCGTCGAACTCTCTGATCTCTATCTCGACTCCCTCTTTACCTTTGTCTATTACCTTCAGCGTTCTCGTTTCAAAGATAAGGTTGTCGTTTGCTATGACCCCCGCTTTTTCAAGAATATCCCAGAGACTCTTTAACATATTGTCTATATCTCTCTTTCTCCTATTGGGAAGTATGAAAGTCACGTTCACAGAAACCTCCCTGTTTATGGGATCCCCCTTGTATTGGTTCTTTATTTCCCATAGAGCTCTAACTTCCCAGTTTCTAACTCTTGGGGGTTTAAAGACCTGCCCCCCTTTTCTCCTTATATATCTGTTACTTTTGGGAACCGGGACCTTGGAGAGCTTGATTTTGGCTATTAACCTTCCCACCTTCAGGCTTCTTTGCCTTTAACTATAAGAAAAACTATAGCACCGAAGGTGAAAAAGAGGGAAACTACGCTCATTATCACGGAAATTAGGTGCCACTTGGCAAACTCCGGAGATCCTGCAACCTTCATCTGGTGTGCTCTTGGAACAACCCAAAGCTCCAAAGCGAGCAAAACGAGGAAGTTTATACCAAGGATAGTTTTCAAAAAGCGTCTCATCTTAGAGGTAAAAGCCAGAACAAGGGAGATCCCAACTGCACCGAGGCCTATACCGAAGTAGAGAGGAAAGATCTCCTCCACTATGGAGCCTGCAACCTGCCTTTCTAAGCTTTTAAAGAGCTCAGGTGCTACGATAAAGCTGAAGAAAGCCCCAAGACCGAAGTAAAAGGAAAGTAGAAAGATCATGACCCTGTTCATACTTTGGCCTCCACAGTGAAAAGACTAATTACCTCTCTTTCTAAATTCCCTTATCATTGACTTTATAAAAGTTAAAAGAAAAGGTGAGCTCTTCTTGGCAAAGTCCTCGGTTATGTTTTCTTTTAACAGCTCTTCCTTTATGATAGGTAATAGTTCTATTAAGCCCATATAAAACTCCTTTGAGCTTATATCTCCGTTCCTCTTTTTTTCTTCAAGTTCCTTTAAGCTTTTTTCTATCCTTTCACTTGCCATCATTCTAACACCTCATCACGTTAACTTTTCTAAAAAGCTCTCGATTTCTTTAGCCACCATTCTCACTATACCAAGCTTTGAGTCCTTGCCTGTAATTATACCCACGATATACTGCTTCAATATGGGAACTATAATTATGTAGCCTTCCTCAGTATCTACAATAATTTGACTTAAATTTGCTTTTCCCACATCACTTGCACTTATTTCTCCAGCGGAGAGGATAGCAGCTAAAGAAGCAGAAACTGTGTCTTCGTCAAACTCTTCAGCGGTGTAGGATATTAAAGGCAGCCCTTCCATATCAGCCATAATTATTCCATCAAGCATATTATTTTTCACCATATCTTTCAGGAAGTTCCTTATATCCTCTCTTTTCTTTAGGATACTCATCTACGCTCCCTCCTAAGGCTTTGATTTGTTATAAGGTAAATGAGAGCACTTAAGATTTCCGCAACAACGCTTTTATCCGTAGCTATAGATGGGAAAATAGGAACATAATCGGGCAAATTTAATTTACTTCTTATGTAATGTATGGGTTTTACATCGGGTAAATCTTGCTTGTTAGCACAAACTACATAGGGTTTTTCCTGATCCTTCACAATTACTTTAATTTGCTTTAGAGTGTCTTGCCAAAGGTCTTCGTTAGTGCTGTCTATCAAGAATATAAACCCACTTGCCCCCTTGGAAAGGGTTTCCCACATAAAAGAGAACCTTTCTTGACCGGGAATTCCGAATATGTTTATCTCAGCACCATCCAAGGTTAATTTTCCGTAATCCATAGCTGTAGTTGTTGTATCCTTCAGGCGCTTTTCCACAGGATTACTTATTTTTCTTTCTGTAGACACGGAAATTATTTCTGAAGCGGTCCTTACAAAGGTAGTTTTCCCTGCGTTGAAGTGTCCACCAACTATGATTTTGTAACGTTTATAATTCACTTCAAGCTAATTTTAAATTTAAGTCTTTACCAAAATTGATGATCCTAATCATGAAGCTACCTGTTTTTCCTTTTTCATCCTATCTGCGATAAATACGAGCAATGTAAGAAACAGAAAGAGTGCTATCAGATAGAAACGGGTAACCCAAACGGTCCAGTGATCCTCTGCGATTACCTTGGGGATGTATTCCTTTGCCCAAGCTACCAAGAGAACGGTTAAGAAAATAGGGGTCACGTAGCGCATAACGTAGTAGTAAATGCGAGGAACTTTTATAATACCTCCTCTGTTTATCTCTTCCCAAGCTCTCTCACCTCCGAATATCCACATAAAGAGGATCATCTCAAGTAGCCCGAAAAAGACAACACCTATGGTCCCCGCCCAGAAGTCCATCTCGTTGAGGGAGTTGTTTAGGAAAATGACCATGTGAGCACTGAAAAAGACTATACCTGCGGTTATAAGAACCGAACTTTTGCGTGAAAGTCTGAATTCATCTTCGAAGAAAGCGATAAGCGGTTGCATAAGGGCTATGGACGAGGTAAGTCCGGCAAAGAAAAGGAGGAAGAACCACAGAAAACCTAAGAAAGTTCCCGCAGGCATGTTGGCAAATATGGCGGGAAGGCTGATAAATCCGAGATCGAAGGCTCCCGACTGGGCTATGGCCACCGCGTTGGCAACACCGAAGAAAGCTACAGCTGCGGGTATGGCCAAAGAACCTCCTAAAACTACCTCCGCGGTTTCGTTCAAAGACGCTGCGGTAAGACCGCTGAGCGTTATATCTTGGTTCTTCTTAACGTATGAAGCGTAAGTGATTATTGCCCCGAATCCCAAGCTCAGGGTAAAGAATATTTGACCGGACGCCGCTATCCAAACGTTCGGATCAGTTAACCGGGATATGTCCGGTTTCCAAAGGAAGTTAAGACCTTCAAGGGCGGTCCCATTTTCAGTTTTAAGAAGGAAAACCCTTATCACCAATACAACCGCAAGTAAAAACAGCGTGGGCATAGCTATTTTCGCAAAGGCTTCTATTCCTTTTGATACACCTCTTATGAGAATCAGAACGTTGATCAACATGGTGATCAAGAAAATCACGTAAGCGTAGAAGGAAGGCCTTATTATGTCTTCTCCGGATCCTTTGTAAGACACTAAGAATTCCTTGAAGGGTGCCAAATACTGCTGAGGATCGCCTGCTCCTTCGGGAACCTTGGG